>QHWF01000049.1 GCA_003222455.1 Acidobacteriota bacterium | reverse complement strand
CCGTCACGGCGACAGTGCTGGTGTCGGAGTGCTTGCCGTCAGTGACCGTGCACCTCACCGAGAACGACCCGGTCGTGTTGTACACGTGCCGCGGCATCTGTTCCTTCGACGTGCCGCCATCACCGAAATCCCACGTGAACGACAACGGATCGCCGTCGGGGTCGTTGGCGCCCGCCGCTGAAAACGCGATCGGGGTGGCGGCCTGCAGGCCGGTCGAAGGCGATGCCGACAAGGCACCGATGGTCGGCGCACGGTTGCGGGTTGCGAGCACGAGCGCCGTCGCCGCCGCACCGCCGCCCGCGGCGCCGAGATACCACCATTTCTTGTGCGACCCGGGCGGCGGGCCGCTGCTGATCCCGCCCGCCTGTCCGGCAGCGACGTCGCTGCTGCCGTCGTTCGCCGTCAATCGCAGCTGAAGACTTGCTGTCTTTCCCGCGCTGACCGCGACGATGCGCCCATGCTCGAGATACCCGTCCTTCACGACGCGCACACGGTGATCGCCTGGCGGCACGCGATCGACCGTGACCGGTGACCGGCCGGCGAACTGGCCATCGACGTAGACGGCCGCATCAGGGGGATCGGTGGTGACCGTCACGGTTCCGGCCGCGGCGGTTGCGCGCGTTGGCGCGGCGAGGTTCGTCGTGCCGATTCCGGAGTTGAGGATCAAGCAGGCCGCGACACCTGTCGCCAGGATCGGGTTCGGCATGTGGACCTCTCTTGCGGTGGTTTTCCGCGCGCGCGAGTATAAGCTATCGGACAGCTTTCAAGTCTCAACTCTCAAGGCTCAACTCTCACGCGGAGCCAGCGGAAGAGTCTCTAGACTGCGAAGTACAACCACCGAAATGCAACCACGAAGTCGCGAAGACACGATGAACGCACGAAGAATGCAGAGAGTGGCTTTTTTCGTGGTTTCGTGGCTTCGTGGCAAGAAATGTAGCAATCACCAAGGATGCTCGGAGACTTGAAGGTTGATCTCACCCGCTCCATCGGGCTGATGCAGGCCACCGCGATGGTGGTGGGCACCATCGTCGGCTCGTCGATCTTTGTTCAGCCGTCGGAAGTGAGCCGCGCGGTTCCGAGCTTCTGGGGCATGCTGCTCGTATGGACTGTTTCCGGTGCGCTCACATGGTTTGGCGCGAGCATCTGCGCCGAACTGGCGTCGGCGTTTCCCCGGACTGGCGGCGTGTACGTGTTCCTCCGGGAGATGTTTTCGCCTGCTGCCGGATTTCTGTGGGGCTGGGCGATGTTCTGGAGCATGCACTCCGGGATCATCGCGGCTATTGCGATGGTGTTCGCCCGGTATGCCGCGACCATCGTGCCGATGACCGATGCCGGGATCAGGGTCGCCGCCGTTGGCGGCATTCTCGCCCTGTCCGGCATCAACTACGTGGGCGTCCGCCCAGGCAGCGCGGTGCAGACCGGATTGACGATGGCGAAGATCGGCGCGATTGTCCTGCTCCTCGCGCTGCTGTTCGGCAGGGGCACGCTGGCGGCGCCTGCCGCCGCCGGAGCTATGACCGCCACCGGTTTCTTCCGTGGCCTGGCGGCGGGGCTGTTCGCCTTCGGCGGATGGCACATGGTGACGTACGCCGCAGAGGAGACGCTCGACCCGGAGCGGACGATTCCGCGGGCGCTGATGTTCGGCACGGCCGTCGTCGTGCTCGTTTACCTGATGCTGAACGCGGCGTACCTCCTGGTCCTGCCGTTCGATGGCGTGCTGTCGTCGACGCACGTCGCATTCGACGCGACCCTGGCGGCCGCGGGTCCGGCGGCCGCATCGGCCATTTCAGTACTGGTGATCGTGTCGTCGCTCGGCGCCATCAGCGGAATTATTCTCGCGGGACCGCGCGTGTATTTCGCCATGGCGGACGATGGGCTGCTGTTCCGGTGGATGGGTGCGGTGCATCCAAAGTACCGGACCCCGTATCTCGCGATTATGGCGCAGGCCATCTGGTCGTCCGTGCTCGTCCTCACCGGTACTTACGGTACGATCGTGTCGCGAGTCATCTACACGGAATGGTTCTTTTTCGGCGCGCTCGCGCTTGGCACGCTGTCGCTGCGCCGAGGGCAGCGTCAGCGGCCGTCGTTTCGCGCGTGGGGCTTTCCGGCGGCGCCGGTCTGCTTCGCACTCGTCTGCCTGGCGCTGGTGGCGACGCAAATCAAATCGGACCCGCAGAGCAGCCTCTGGGGGCTCGCGCTGGTCGCTGCTGGACTGCCGGTTTACTGGATATGGAGACGCCGAGGAGTTTGTCCGAGTAAGTGACGTACCGTTGGAACGCAAAGGCCGCGAAGGCCGCTAAGGAATGCACTCTTTTCTTTGCGTCCTTTGCGTCCTCTGCGTTCAATCGCGGCGTTCACTCTCGAGCCACGACGATCAACGCAGAGCTCGCGGAACCCGCAGAGAAAGCCCGGAGCCAAAAGCCTTGAGCCAAAAATCCGTGAGTAGAGAGCCTGAATGCGCGTAATCGACTTTCACAACCACTACTATCCGCCGAGGTATCTGAGCGCGCTGCAGTCGGGCGAGAGCAGCGTCAAGGTCACGATCGACGGTGACGGCAATCCCAACCTGCACTATCCGGGTGACTACAACATCGCCGTGCGCGGCCACCGCGACCTGGCGTATCGCGAAGACGTGCTGGATCAGCACGGTGTCGGGATGCAGGTGTTGTCGCTGACCACGCCGGGTACGCATGTCGAATCGCCGGCCACTGCCGTCCGGCTCGCCGGTCTGGTGAACGACGAGTTCCGCGAGGCGGTCGAGGCGAGGGGCCGGCATTTCACGGCGCTTGCGACGTTGCCGCTCAACGATCCCGCCGCCGCGATGCGGGAGCTCGAGCGCGCACTGGGGCAGCTCGGGTTGCCCGGCGCGATGCTGTTCAGCAATGTCAACGGCGTCGCGCTGAGCGACGAGCGTTTCTGGCCGCTCTACGAAGCAGCGAACGATGCCGGCGCCGTCCTGTACATCCACCCGGCCCATCCCGTGAACGTCGACATGATGCAGGAGTACTGGCTCATGCCGCTGGTCGGATTCCTGTTCGACACTACGCTCGCCGCGGCGTCGCTGGTGTTCAGCGGAGTCGTCGATCGGTTTCCGCGGATTTGCTGGGCGCTCTGTCATCTGGGCGGCGCGATCCCGTACCTGGCGGAACGCCTCGATCGCGGATTCCACGCCTTCCGCGAGTGTCGCGCGCACATCCAGCGGCCGCCGAGCACGTACTTGCGAGAGTTCTATTACGACACCGTGAACTTCGATCAGGGCGCCCTGCGCCTTGCGATTGAGTTTGCCGGCGCCGATCACATCCTGGCCGGAAGCGACTACCCGCACCAGATCGGCAGCATTCCGTCGATGCTCGACTGCATCACCCGGCTCCCGGTCAGCGAAGCCGAGCGGGCGGGGATACTCGGACTCAACGCGGCCCGGGTGCTCGGCATCACTGTTGCGTGAGCCCTATTGAATCAGGGAGCGCGAGGATCCTCAACCGGGCGGACCCTCGGAAAGCGAGACATGCACAAAGACGTGAATGACACGGACCAGACCATCGAAGTCGTCGTCGTCGAGATGAAATAACGAACCTCTGTCGAAGAAGGCTCGCCTGGACGAGGTGGCCTCGGCGGGATTCGACCTCACGTCGCGGCGCTCCTGAAGGCACAAAGCTCCGCGAGGCCGCAGCGAAACTATTTTCGGCGTATCCAAACGCGACATTCAGCGTCGGCTCTGTCAGCTGGCTCACGATGTCGCGCGGGACGGCTACGCCTATCATGCATATGCCGACTCCCGCGATCATGGCCCACGAGTGGCACAACTATTGGTTACTGCTCGATTTCTTCAGGGCGCGACGCCCTTCAGGCGAACGACAAGTTGTCAGCAGTGTCCATTTGAGGGCAGAAAATGAGAAAGTCCTGCATCCTGGCGGTCACGATCGGGCTGATCCTCGCAGCGACGCGAATCCGGACTCCCTGGGTTGTTGCCGCGACGGCAGCCGGTGACACAATCTCGCCCGATTCTCCTACGATCACATGGGCCGGCCGGACATGGATCGGCCCGAATCCGGTTTCCTGTTTCAGCGTCAATGGAACCGATCCAACCTGCGATCGATTTGCCCTCACGATCGTTCCGCCCAGGAACGACTTCGTGGTCACGATCCGCGTCACGGCGGCGAATGCCACGGACCAGGCGCCGCCCACTGACGACATCGATTTGTACGTGCGCGACCCCAGCGGCCACACGTTCGCCATGTCCGGCACCCCGGGGGGCATCGAAGAGGTGGTGTTGAACAATCCTCCCGGCGGCACCTACACCGTCGTCGTGCAGCCGTTCCTCGTCGTGCCGGGCGGGACGTATAGCGGCTTCGCCGCCATCGGCAGCCCACCCACGAACCGGCGTTCCACGTCGTACAACGGCGTCCCGTACACGGCGACCTTCGTGGGCGTTCCGAGTAGCACACCGGCCAAATCGGCACCACTCGTCGCGCAGCTCGAGACGAGCTTCAACTACGTCGGCCGGCGGGCGGCAGAACCGACGATCGGCGTGAACCGGAACAACACTGCGTTCTTTGCCGCTTCGACATTCGATTTCCCGTCATCGACCTTTCCCGCGCGCCTGGCCCGCACCCTCGTGATGCGGTCGACCGACAAGGGGGCGACGTGGCAGTCTGTCTCCCCCGCGCTGACGGCGAGCCTTCCGGACGAGGAAGAGAACCCGTCGTTTCCACCGTCCTCTCTGGATCCCTATGTCTACGTCGATCCGATTGGCCTCAATCCGGCGAGCAAGGCGGGCCGCGTGTTTTCCGTTGATCTCGACGCGGCCTGCGGAGCGAACGCGATCTTCTCCGATAACGAGGGAGCGAGCTGGACGGCGGTTCCACTCTTCGCCTGCAATACGCCGGTGAACGATCACCAGACGATCGTCACGGCGCCGCCACCGGCCGGGTTTGTCACGTCAGGCTATCCGAGCATGATGTACTTCTGCTACAACCAGGTTGGCGACTCGGGGTGCAGCCGCAGCGTGAACGGAGGCGTCACGTTCGTGCCGACGACACCTGCGTTCACGGGCAGCGATCCGAGCGCGGGCAGCCTTTGCGGCGGCCTCACAGGCCACCTCGTCGCCGATAGCAGAGGCCGGATCTTCCTTCCGAAGGGCCATTGCGGGCTGCCCTGGGTGGCCGTCAGCGCGGACGCTGGCAACAGCTGGACGCGCGTGAAGATCACCAACAACACGCCGATGGCCGATCACGAGGTGACGCTCGCGGTCGACACGGCGGACAACGTGTACGCGGTATGGCAGGACGGGACCTTCCGGCTGCCATTCCTCTCCGTCTCGCGGGATCACGGCGCGACCTGGTCGACGCCGATCATGATGGCGCCACCTGGCGTGCACGAAGTGAACTTTCCCACGATTGCCGCAGGCGATTCGGGACGCATCGTCGTGCTGTTTCCGGGCAGCGAGTCGCAGAATTTCAGCGACGCGGCGCGACCGTGGAACATCTACGTTGTGATGTCGGTGAATGCGCTCGACGCCAACCCCACCTTCACGTGGACCGCCGCGAACGATGCGAAGGATCCGGTTCACCGCGGCGACTGCGGCCCGGGGCGGTGCGATGCTCAGGATGGCGGCAGCATGTTCGATTTTCTGAACATCCAGGTCTCGCCAGCAGGCGGGGCGTTCTGGGGCACGGCGTCCGATACGTGCATGCCGGATCCGGATCCCGAGAAGGACTGTGTGACGAACCCGCAGGCCACGAAGCTCCGGCCCGGACAGGGCGTCGCCATTCGGCAGATCAGAGGCCCCGCTCTGTTCGTGAGTCAGTAGTCGTTAGTCGTTAGTCATTAGTCGTTAGTCATTGGTCATTGGTCATTGCGGCCCGTGCCTTGGCATGAAAACTGCCAGCACGGCGGGCATGATCGCCAAAAACCTCAAAGACTACCCCACGAACTTATAGCCCGCACCGTGCACGGTGAGGATGTGCTCGGGTTCGTGCGGCGATGGTTCGATTTTCTGCCGGAGCTTGGCGACGAAATTGTCGATGGTCCGCGTCGTGGGCGACTCCTCGTATCCCCAGACCTGGTTCAGGATCTGCTCGCGCGTGACGACCTGGCCGGTGTGCGCGACCAGATACCGCAGCAGATCGAATTCGCGCGCGGTGAAGTCGACGCGCTGCCCGGCGCGGTGCGCTTGATGGGTGCGGAAGTCGATCTCCACGTCGCCGATGCGGCAGGTCTCGAGCCCTGACGGCCGTCCCCCGGCGCGGCGCAGCACCGCGCGGACGCGGGCGAGCAGCTCGGTGATGCTGAACGGCTTGGTGACGTAGTCGTCGGCGCCGAGCTCGAGACCGAGCACTTTTTCGGTCTCCTGCGATCGCGCCGTCAACATCACCACCGGCGTCGGGTTGGCGCGCGCGCGCAGCTCCCGGCACACCTCGAACCCGTTCTTGCGCGGCAGCGTCACGTCCAGGATCACCAGGTCGGGCGCCGTGGCGATCGCTTTCGCGAGTCCGTCTTCGCCGTCCGCCGCCGTGACCACTTCGTACCCTTCCAGCTCGAGGTTGTCACGCAGACCGAGCAACATCTGCGGCTCGTCCTCGATCACCAGAATTCGTTTCGCCACGGTGGATCTCTCCTGCGTGAAGCGGGAAATGCAGGGCAAACGTACTGCCACGGCCCGGCTCGCTGTCGACCCGGACGAAGCCGTCGTGCGCCCGCATCACATGGTCGACGATGGCGAGGCCGAGCCCGGTGCCTTGCGGACCCGTGCCCGCATCGGTCTGGATTCGGAAGAACTTCTGAAAGATGCGCCGCTGCAGTCGCGGCGGGATGCCGACGCCGCGATCGCGCACGCGCACCACGCCGTAGCGCCCGTCGGACGTCACCTCCACGGCGATATCGCGGTGCTCGGGCGAATACTTCATCGCATTCGAGAGGAGGTTCTCGAGCGCCTGCTCGGCCGCTTCCGAATCCAGCATGACGGTTACCGGCTGGTCCGGCGTGCGCAGGGCCACGGTGAACTGATTGTGCCGGAATTGACTCCCGAGCGAATCGACCACGCGCCGGGTCACATCGCCCAGGTCGAGCGGTTCGAGCTGGTATTGCCGGAGTCCCGCTTCGATCTTCGAAAAATCGAGCAGGTTGTTGATCAGCCGCGTCAGTTTGCGCGCTTCGCTGTTGATGATGCGATAGTACTCCTGGGCGCGGTCGGTGTTCTTCAGACGCCCGAGCTCCAGCGTTTCGGCAAACAACTGGATGAGGGCGAGCGGCGTCTTCAAGTCGTGGGAGACGCTCGACACGAAATTCGACTTGAGCTCCGCGAGGCGTACTTCGCGCGCGGCCGCCCGCGCGACGAAGAAGACGCCCAGCGCCATGACGCCGGCGAGCATCGCCATCATCGCGTGCTGGGGCCGCTCGCGCGCCGCGATAATCTGCGGGGTTTCGGGACGGCCCTTTTCCGGCGCCGCGAAAGTGGCCAGCTCCGGTTCAAAAAACACCAGCGGGAACGTCCGCTCGTCCACGTACCGATCGGTCGCGGAACCGCCCGGCGGATACACGACGTGGTTGGTGCCATCGAGCACCGATACGGCCAGCGACGGGAATCCGGTCGGGCCTTCGACGTTGGCAAACTTGCTGGCGACGAGCTTCGGCACGAAGTCGCGTCGCAGCCGTTCTGCGTCGACCGCCAGCGCGACGAAACTCGTCAACCGATCGCGCGTGAACGTGAAGCGCAGCTGCCCCTGGAAGTGAGTCCGCCGATCGCCGATCGTACCGTCGAAGATCGCGATCGCCCGCTGTTCGGGCGCAAGCGCATGGAACTGCTTCACCAGGAGCGTGCCCTCCGGCGGGTTCACGATGAACTCGTGGTACGTGCGATCGAAGGCCAGGACGTCGCCGCGGTGATCGGTGGTGACGTCGGACCAGACATAGAAGCGATCGACGAACGGATCGGCAATGAGACCCTGCTCGAACGTGTTCTCGATGAATGGGAGATCGAGCGGCTCGGTCTGCCGTTGGCCAATCTTCAGCAGGACATCCACGCGCACCGTCCTGAGGGCGTCGACCAGCACTTCCGTGACGCCTTCCGATGTTGCCTGACTCAGCTGTCGAAGGACGAGCGCTGAGGTCTGGCTGAGCGCAGAGATCGATCGGAACTGGAAGTAAAAGAGGATGGCGACCGGAATGGCGACGGCGACGGCCAGGCCGGTGGCGAGGCGCAGACTGCGATCGTGCATCAGCCGCTCGATTTTCAATGGGCCGACGCCGGGAGAATCCATAGTTTATTGTAGATTGCAGAGTTCAGATTGCAGATTGTATTTTCGATTGCCGATTGGGAGCCTGGATCTGTGCAATTGCGCCCTGGGTCGATGAAAACCATGTCCGGCAATCTGCAATCAATCTGAAATCTTCAATCTGAAATCTGCAATCTCGAGAGCGAAGCTATGGCTGCGCCGTCGCCTTTCCTTGATTCGCGAGGAACCCCTGAATCTGCTTCACGGCGTATTCGATCTTGATGTCGAAGGCCATCTTGCCCAGCGCCGCCGTCGATCGCCGCGCGTCGCCGGTGATCCCGTTGTTCTTGCGCGGCGGTGCGTTCGGATCGGGTGTCTGGCCGCGGCCGCGCCCCTGGCCGCGCTGTCCGGGCGGCGGAACGGGATCGCCTTCCGCCGTGGCAATCAGCTCCTTGCGGACCCATCCTTTGTCTCCACCGAGATACAGCATCGTCGACGTGTCGGGGATGCCGGCGTGTGAGCTGCTTGGATAGCCGTGTTCGTGGAGCCACTTGTCGAAATCGCCCTGAGCTTTCGCGTACACCTCGTCGCAGAAGTACACGTGTCTGCCTTCGGGTGCGTACTTCGCGTCCATTTTCCTGGCGACGTCGGCATACGTCTGGGGCTGGCCGCCTCCGTGATCGCCCATCAGGACGACGTTCTTGAAGCCGGTTGTCATCGCCTGCTCGGTGACTCGTTCGAGAATGGCGCCGAGCAGTTCCGGCGTCAGGCCGATGGTGCCGGGCAGTTGCGCGCTGGCGTTGTTCGGGGTGTACGGCAGCACCGGCATGGCGATGGCGTTGCCGAGCCTGAGGGCGATGGTGCGGACGATTTCGCGTCCCATCAGCGTGTGGCCGCCGTTGACGTTCTGCGGACCCCGCTGCTCGGTTCCACCGGTGTAGAACAGCGCCGTCGTCTTGCCGGCCTCGATGGCCGCTTTCACTTCCGGCCAGGTCATCATCTCGAATTCGACCAGCGTCTGCCTGGTGGCGGTTTTGGCGCCCGAGGGTTTCCCCGCGGGTGCTTGTGCGAAGGCGGTCGCACACGAAAGAACGAGAACCGGAATCGACATCAGCGGACGGGGCATGGCTCACTCCTTGGTTGCGGAACCGCCGGTATCATGTGGCCAAAAACGCGCGGCCACCTGTAAATAGTTGTCACCTAGGAGCCCGTCCGAGTCATGGCGAACGGGCTCCTAGTAGGCGCGCTACGCGCGCAGCGATCTTGGATTCATGGCTGTTTTTCGCCGGCGAAGCCGGCCTACTAGGAGCGTGTTCTTGTTCTCGGACACGCTCCTAGGACGCGACAGTCTGTCGGGTATACGCGAGCCAGTGGCGGTACTCGGCGCGGCCACCGCGAACCACCTCGTTGAACGTCTGTTGCAGCCGGCGGGTCATCGGGCCGGGCTTGCCGTCGCCGATCACCGTGCCGTCTACTTCGCGGATCGGTGTCACTTCCACCGCCGTCCCCGAGAAAAACAATTCGTCGGCATTCGTCATATCGGCCACCGACACCGGCGCCACCCGCGTCGGAATCGACAGGTCGCGGGCCAGTTCCAGGATCGACGCACGCGTGATGCCCATCAGGATGCTGGCGTCCCTGTCGTTCGTGACGAGCGCGCCGTCTTTCACGACGAACAGATTTTCGCCCGAGCCTTCCGCGACCTGCCCCTGCGTGTTCAACAGAATCGCTTCGTCGAAGCCGCGGCGCTGCGCCTCGTTGACGGCTCGCGCCGAGTTGATGTATTGCCCGCACGCCTTCGCCCACGCCGGCATCGCGCTGTTGTCGAACTTCCTGATCGGCGACACGGTGACACGCACGCCGTGATCGGGGCCGCCGGCGTGATACGCGCCGGTGGGGAAGCCGGCAATCGCCACGGTCACGGGACACTCTCTGGTCCATACGCTCAAGGTGGCCGCATCGAAAAACGCGATCGGCCGGAGGTAGGCCGATTCCAGACGATTGGCCCGAATCAGCTCGAGCGTCGCCTCGTGCAGCACGTCTCGGGTGTACGGAATTTCCAGATCGTAGAGTTCCGCCGACGCGTAGAATCGTTCGAGATGGGCGTCGAGCCGGAATACCGCTGGGCCGTCCGCGGTCGGATACGAGCGCATGCCTTCGAACACGCCCGTGCCGTAGTGAAGACCGTGCGCGAGCACGTGAACCCTGGCCTCCGGCCAGGGAACGAGTGTGCCGTTGAA
>QHWF01000048.1 GCA_003222455.1 Acidobacteriota bacterium | reverse complement strand
TTTCGACCTTGCCGCCGCGGGCGATGCGGCCGGCGCGACGCATCCCCGCCGTGTCCACGATGCGGAAGCTCCGCCGATGCCATGTGAGCGGAACGTCGATCGCATCGCGCGTCGTCCCCGGCATTTCGCTGACGAGGACACGCTCCTGCCGCAGCAGCCGGTTCGTCAACGACGACTTGCCGACGTTCGGCCGGCCGACAATCGCCACGCGCGTCTCCTCGATGGGCGGCACGCGGGACGCGGCGACGCCCGTGCCGCGCAGCCCGCCGATCTGCTGCACGATTTCGTCGAGCAGCTCCGCCACGCCATGTCCGTGCTCGGCGGAGATCTCGATGACCGGATCGAATCCAAGCTGGAAGAATTCGGGGACCGCCGCCTGGGCGCGCTTGTCGTCTGTCTTGTTCACCGCGAGCAGCACCGGGCGTCCGGTCTCGCGCAGTTCGCGGGCAATGCGCTCGTCCCCGGGCACCAGACCCTCCCGGCCGTCAACGACCATCACAATCAGGTCGGCGCCCGCGACGGCCCGCTGCCCCTGCACGACGACGAGCTCGTGGAGCGGATCTTCGCTGGCGCCGAAGAGCCCTCCGGAATCCATCAGCTGAAACGAGATACCGCGCCATTCGCCGGGCCGCGCCAGCGAGTCGCGGGTGGTGCCGGCGATAGGGGCGACGATAGCGCGGCGGCTGCCGGTAATTCGGTTGAATAGCGTCGATTTCCCCACGTTGGGGCGGCCGACGAGCACGACGGTGGCCTGTTTCGGGGACATCTTCAGGATAACTTAGCCTGAGCCTTGACAGCGTAAGTTACAGTATTTATAGTAGTTACACGCCTGCAGGAGACTCTAAGCATGATCAAGGTCGACATCGTCAACGAAGTGTCGAAGATTGCTGACATCACCAAGGTAAAGGCTGAGGTCGCGGTCGACGCCGTGTTCGATGCGATGCGGACCTCCATGCAGCGCGGCGAGCGCATCGAGCTCCGCGGATTCGGGGTCTTTCAGGTGAAACCGCGGAAACGCGGCATCGGACGGAACCCGCGCACGGGCAAGGAAGTTCGCATCCCGCCAGGGCGCACCATCCGGTTCAAGCCGGGCAAAGAGTTGCAGAACATCGGGTAATCCCGGGACAATACGGCTGAGACCTCTTGGAACCACTCCGCGACGATTCCGGCCTGCCGCTCACGGAAGCGGTCACCTGGCAACCCCGGCGCAAATTTCAGGACCGCGTCTGGCTGCACGTGCTCCTGCTGCTGCTGACGGTTGCGACCACCACGCTCGTCGGCACCGATCAGTACCTCGGCTTTCTGACGGACTTCGCAAGGCCCGTCCGCCTGCCCGGACTCTCGATTAGACTCCTGCTGAACGGGCTCTGGTACAGCGCGACGATCCTCGCCATTCTCGGCTGCCACGAACTGGGGCACTACGTGGCGTGCCGCTATTATGATGTGGATGCTTCGCTGCCGTTCTTCCTGCCTGTTCCGATCTCAATCACAGGCACGCTCGGCGCGTTCATCCGTATCCGCGAGCCGATCCCGCAAAAGCGGATGCTGTTCGATATCGGCATCGCCGGTCCGATTGCCGGGTTCGTCATCGCGGTCCCGGCGCTGTTCATCGGGATCTCGATGTCGCACGTCGTCCCGGTGCCGCCGGATTTCAGCGGCCTCGAGCTTGGCGAGCCGCTCCTGTTCCGGTTTGCGTCGTGGCTGCTGTGGGGGGCCACCCCCGACGGTTACTCACTGAACCTGCATCCGATGGCGTTTGCGGCGTGGTGGGGGCTGCTCGCCACGGCGCTCAACCTGTTCCCGATCGGCCAGCTCGATGGCGGCCACATTTCCTATGCGGTGCTCGGCTCCCGGTCGTCCTACGTGACGCTCTTGATGGTCGGCGTGGCCGTCGCGCTCAGCTACTTCGCCATGAGCTGGCGGGTGTGGACCATCCTCATGATCGTCATGCTGTTCCTGTTTGGCCGGCATCACCCGCGCGTGTTCGACGAAGAACTGCCGCTCGATCGCAATCGGCGGCTGCTGGCGCTCGGAGCACTCGCGATGTTCACGCTCTGCTTCACGCCGGCGCCGATTCAGCCGATCGACCTGATTCGCACCGATTCACAGCACGTTCAGCGGATCGACGTCGACCACGATTCGCCGCTGAAGGTCGGGACGTGTCGCGAGGGCTGCCTGGAGCGCGGCGCGGATGCGCGGGCGGTTCGAGCCTTTCACGAGTAGCTGCGCGCGATACTCGCCCCGAAGCCTGCCGAGCGGCGCCGGCGCCGGGCCCAGTACACGAAACTCGTCGCGACCGCCGTCTGCCTCGCGCAGCTTCTGCACGAGATCCGCCGCATCGTCCATCGCGCCGCTGAACGTCCGGGCGCGCACGACCGTGTTGATGAGCGAGACCGACGGCGGATAGCGCATCGCGCGGCGAAAGTGCAACTCGCGCTCGTAGAATGCCGGATAGTTCTGGCGGCACGCCAGCTGAATGCTGTAGTGCTCGGGGTACAGGGTCTGGACAATCGCTTCTCCCGCCTGTTCGCCGCGTCCGGCCCGGCCCGCCACCTGCGCGAGCAGCTGAAACGTCCGCTCGGATGCGCGAAAGTCGGCCACGCCCAACCCCACGTCCGCCGACACGACGCCGACCAGCGTCACGCGCGGAAAGTCGTGGCCTTTCGCAATCATTTGCGTGCCGACCAGCACGTCGATGTCGCCGGTGCTGAACCGGGAAAGGAGCGCGGCCAGCGTGCCCCGGCGGCGGATGGCGTCGCGATCGAGCCGGCCCACCCGTGCGTCGGGACACGCCGCCCTCACCTCGGCTTCGACGCGCTCGGTGCCGAAGCCGGTCTGCTCGAGATACGCCCCGCCGCACAACGGGCACGCCTTTGGCACGCGGGTCGTGTAGTTGCAGTAGTGGCAGCGGGCGCGGCGCGCCGTGCCTTCGCCGTGGATGACCAGCGAGACGCTGCAATTCGGACAGTCGATGGTGCCGGCGCATTGCCGGCAGAACACGGCCGTCGCAAAACCGCGGCGGTTGAGGAGCACGAGCACCTGCTCCCGCCGATCGAGCCGCGAACGAATCGCGTCGCGCAGCGCGCGGCTGAGGACCACGTCCGGGCCGTCCGCCGCGTACTCCTCGCGCATGTCCACCACGGTGACGGCGGCCAGCGGCCGGTCGAGCACGCGGCGTTCGAGGACAATCCGGTCGTATTTGCCGGTCATCGCCCGGTGGTAGCTCTCCATCGAGGGCGTGGCGGATCCGAGCACGACGAGCGCGCCCGCGCGCTGAGCGCGGACGATGGCAACGTCGCGGCCGTTGTACCGGGGGCTCTCGTCCTGTTTGTACGAGGCATCGTGCTCTTCGTCGACGATGATCACGCCAACGCGTTCGAGCGGCGCGAACACCGCCGACCGCGTGCCGACGACGACGTCCACTGCACCGCGGCGGATGCGTTGCCACTGGTCATGCCGCTCGCCGGCAGACAAGCCGCTGTGCTGAATGGCGACACGGTCGCCGAACTGGTGACGAAACGTGCCAGCGACAGCGGGCGTCAGTGCAATTTCGGGCACCAGGATCAGCGCCGTGCGATCGCGACGGCAGACGGTTGCCGTGAGGCGGAGGTAGATTTCGGTCTTGCCGCTGCCGGTCACGCCGTGCAGCAGCGCGACGCGGAATCGGCCCGTGTCTGCGATGGCGTGCAGGCGGTCCAGGGCATTGGCTTGCTCGGCGGTCAGCCGACGGTCGTTTCGATTGTCGTGCGGACTTTCCGCCTTCGCCAAGGCTTCGGCGGACCGCCGTAACTCCACCCCACGGCGCACAGTCCGCGCCGTGGGGACCCCGGGCTTCAGCGGAGGCTGGTCAGGTCCGCCTGACAGGGCAGGCCCGGCGTCCGGCACCGCAGGCCTGAAGGCATGCACGACGGCCGGCTTGTTCACAGCGTCCGGCGACAAACAACCACCCGTGGCGTCCGCCTTCAGGCGGATTTCTTCCAATCCGGCTGCTGCCTCCGCGCTTCCCGCTACGGCGCGCCTTGCCGAAGCGAAGCGAAGGCGCGAAGCCGCACCCCACGGTTGTGATTGTTTGTCCGCAAACGGGTCCCGGTCGACGCGATCGTGGCGGATGCTGATGTACCCGGATCGCGCCAGGCGCGACACGGTGTCGGCGGGGATGCCACGCGCGGCCAGCGCCGGCGTCGGGATGCCGGCAGGCGATCCGGCCAGCAGTTCGAGCGCTTCGCGCTGTCGGGCGGCCAGACGGAGGGCCGAACGCACATCCGCGTCTGGCCGCAGGCCAACCCGCGCGCCGGCACCACTCACCGCGCTCGCAAGCACCTCGATGCCTGCCGGCGTGATCGCCGCAACCCGCGTCGTTCTGTGCGCGTCGACGCGTCCCCCACGTGCCATCGGCGGCAGCAAGGCCGGTATCGCATCGCCGACACCGGCGGCGTAGTACTCGGCGGTCCAGCGCGCGAGATCGACGACGTCTTGCGGGACGAATGCCTCGGCGTCCAGGATCTGCCGAACCGGTTTGACCTCTATTCCCGGCTCCACCGGCCTGCCCTGCTCGATGACGATCCCCGTCACCACACGAGAACCGAGCGGCACCAGGACACGCGCCCCCACCGGCGGTAAGGGTTCATCGTCAGGCACGCTATAGGTGAGCAGGTCGAGATGCGGGACGGGGACGGCGACGCTGATCAGCAACTTAAAACCTAAAACTCAAAACTCAAAACTGAAAACTCAAAACTGACAGTCAAGACGATTTGACGCTTCAGGTTTCACTTTTCAGTTTTCACTTTTCAGTTTTCACTTTTCAGTTTTCACTTTTCAGTTTTCAGTTTTAAGCAGCCCCCTGACCACCTTCATATCCTCCCACACCTCCCGCTTGGAGCCGGGATTCCGCAGCAGGTACGCGGGATGGAAGGTGGGGATCAGCTTGGCGCCGCGGTACTCGTACACGCGGCCCCGCAGGCGTGAGATCGGATCGAGGGTCCGCAGCAGCGTGCGGGCGGCGAACGTGCCCAGCGCCACGATGACCTTCGGTTTGATGATGTCGATCTGCTGGAACAGGAACGGCTCGCATGTCTCGACCTCGTCCTGCTCGGGATTTCGATTCCCCGGCGGCCGGCATTTGATCACATTGGCGATGTACACGTCTTCACGTTTCAGGTCGATTGCTTCGATAATCCTCGTCAGGAGCTGGCCGGCCCGGCCGACAAACGGAATCCCCTGCAGATCTTCGTCAGCACCCGGCGCTTCACCGACGAACATGAGGTCGGCGTTCGGATTGCCGACGCCGAACACGATCTGCTTCCGCCCCTGCGCGTGCAGCTTGCACCTGGTGCAATCGCCGATATCCGCCCGCACGGCGCTCAGCGCCTCGGCCGCGTTCCTGGAAACCTGGACGGCCGGCGACGGCCGGGCGCGCTCCGGGGCTTCATCGGTTGAATCGCCGGCCGACTCCGGCTCCAATCGCCCGGGCGGCGCCGGTACAAACATGGACGATCCCGCGGCGTCCGAACCCTGGCCGCGAACGCGCCACGCCGGATCGCGGCTGACGCCCGCGACGCCGAGTTCCGCCGCGAACTGCAGATGATTTTTGAGTTGATCGCGATCCATGTCAGGTCACGTATGCGGGCTGGACAGGCGGGATGGGCTGGACGGGCGCGAAGGGAAAAGAAACCGATCCTGCCCGTCCTGCCCAATCTCGCGGCTCTGCGTTGATCGTGGTCGCACGGCTGGAACACTAGCGGACAACCGTCCGCGATTCGAGCAGTCGCTCGACGCGATCCAGGATCTCGGCCGCCACCCGCGCCTTCGACTGCAGCGGCAGCGATTCGACACCCTCGGCACCCACGATCGTGACGGCATTGGTGTCCACGTCGAACCCGGCGTCGGTCCTCGCAACGTCGTTGGCGACAATCAGATCCGCGTGTTTCTTCTCGCGCTTTTCCGTGGCCCGCGTCACGACGTCCTGCGTTTCAGCAGCAAAGCCGACGAGCACGGGGCCTCTGCCCGACGCGCGGCGTCGAAGTCCGAGATCCGCGAGGATGTCGGGGGTCCTGTGCATGACGAGCGTGAGCGTGTCGTTCGCCTTCTGCACCTTGTGCGGAGCGCGGTCGGGCGCATAGTCCGCAACAGCGGCGGCCATGACCACCACCTGCACGTCGCCGGCGCGGGCCATCACGGCGGCATGCATCTGGGCGGCGGTCCGCACGCGCACGAATTCGCGCAACGGCGGCGGCTCGAGTGCGCTCGGACCGCTGATCAGCGTGACCTCGGCGCCGCGGTGCACTGCCTCGGCGGCAACCGCGAATCCCATTTTGCCGCTCGATCGGTTCCCGACGAACCGCACCGGATCGAAGTCCTCGTAGGTCGGCCCGGCCGTGACCAGCACCCGCTGGCCACGGAGCGGGCCGGCGCGACCCAGGACGGATTCGGCCGCCGCAATGATTTCCTCCGGCTCCGCGAGACGGCCCTTTCCAATCCAGCCGCACGCCAGATAGCCCTCGCCCGGCTCGACGAAGCGGACGCCGCGGGCGGCGAGCGTGTCCAGGTTCTTTTTGATCGCTTCGTGCGCAAACATCTGCGAGTTCATGGCCGGCGCGATGAGCACCGGCGCGCGCGTGGCCGTGTACAGCGTCGACAGAAAATCGTCGGCGATCCCGTTCGCCAGCTTGCCGATGATGTTCGCCGTGGCGGGAGCGATGAGCAGGAGGTCGATGGTCGATGCGAGCGCGATGTGCTCGATATCGGCGTTCATGCCGCGCGCAAACTGGTCGGTGATGACGTGCCGGCGCGTGATCGCCTCGAAGGTGACCGGACCCACGAACCGGGTCGCCGCGTGCGTCATCACGGCGACGACGTCGTGCCCGCGTTTTTGCAGCCCGCGCGCCACTTCGACCG
>QHWF01000047.1 GCA_003222455.1 Acidobacteriota bacterium | reverse complement strand
CAGGACGAACACGAGCGTGTGTTGATCGATCGCCTGGCCGAGGCCGGCGTCCAAGTCGAGCGAGAGACAGAGCTCGTGGCGTTCGAGGATGCGGCCGGTCGTGTGCTGGCCCGATTCACGCGGCCAGATGGAGCTACCGAAGCGTGTGAGGCGTCCTACATTGCCGGCTGCGATGGCGCCCATTCGGCGGTGCGCCAGGCGATGGCGATCGGTTTCCCGGGCGGCACATACAATCATCTCTTTTACGTCGCCGACGTCGAAGCGGCCGGCGCGGCAATGAACGGCGAGCTGCACGCCGCGCTCGACACGAGCGACTTTCTTGCCGTCTTTCCGTTGAAGGAGGACGGGCGCGCGCGGCTCATCGGCACCGTGCGCGCGGACGCGGAGCACCAGCACGAAAACCTGTCGTGGAGCGACGTGAGCCGGCGCGTCATCGACTGGATGCGGATCCGGGTCGAGCGCGTGCACTGGTTCTCGACCTACCACGTGCACCATCGGGTCGCCGATCGGTTCTGCAAGGGTCGCGCGTTTCTGCTCGGCGACGCCGCCCACATCCACAGTCCGGTGGGTGGACAGGGCATGAATACCGGCATCGGCGACGCCGTGAATCTCGCCTGGAAGCTCGCTGCGGTTTTGAACGGACGCGCGGATCCATCGCTCCTCGACAGCTACGAGCCGGAGCGCATCGCCTTCGCACGCCGCCTGGTCGCGACGACCGATCAGGCGTTCACCGGCATCACGAGCGACGGAACGATTGCCCGGCGCGTGCGGCTGAACGTCGTGCCGGTCGTGATCCCGATGCTCTTCAGGTTCGCCGCCTCGCGGCGTTTCATGTTTCGCACGATCTCGCAGACAGCGGTGAACTATCGCGGCAGCAAGTTGAGCGAAGGGTGGGCAGGAACCGTTCACGGCGGTGACCGTTTGCCGTGGCTGCAGGCGGACGTGAACGGCGCCAACCAGGACAACTTCACGCCGCTGACGTCGCTGGACTGGCAGGTCCACGTGTACGGCGATGCCACGGCTGACACCGAGGCGATGTGCGATCAGCGACAACTGGCGCTGCACGTCTTTCCATGGGGTCCGAAAATGCGTCGCGCTGGCCTGCGGCGCAATGCCGTCTATCTCCTGCGACCTGACGGCTACGTGGCCCTGGCGAACGCGGAGGGCAGCGCCACGGCGGTCTCCTCCTATCTCGACGCGCGTAAACTGACCCCGAACAGGAGCTCTAACCGCAGAGTCAGTCCTCGCAATCCAAAAACCCGCACACGAGGAATCCATCGGCACGGCGCCGAGCGAGACGTGACAGACTGAGACAAGTCCCCGGCGAATCTTGCGTTATAGTGGCGCCCACATCCACAACGGTCGCAATCGGGCTGGACCTCTCTTCGCGTTGCGAATCGGTCCGAGGACCGCGGTATTCCGTCGCCGCGGCGCTCGTGCTCGAACGGTCACGTCGGGCCTGGAGTCGTTCGGTCGTGGGTGTCCGGCGTTCGCGCCGCGCACATATTGCGGTGAGGTTTGGAGCCGGCGGTCATCTCGATGAACAGGAGCCTGGCAATGACGACGATTCTCGCGTCTGGTAACGGCGTACGGGCGCGGCATTGGTTGATCTTCGGCGTGGTCGCTTTGATGTCGATGATCGGCGTCAGTGCGGCAGTCGCTCAGAGCGTGTCGTCGGGCACCATCGAAGGCACAGTCAAGGACGAGTCCAACGCCGTCCTGCCCGGCGTGACTGTCACGGCGACGAGTCCCCAGCTGCAGGTCGGTGTGCTCACTCAAGTGTCTGATTCAGCGGGAAACTACAAGTTCGTCGACCTGCCCGCCGGCACCTATCGGCTGAAAGCCGAGATCCAGGGATTCTCGACATCGGTTCGCGAAGACCTGCGGCTGACCGTCGGCTTCAACGCACGCGTCGATCTCACGCTGAAGCTCGGGGCCGTGGAAGAGTCGGTCACGGTCAGCGGACAGAGTCCGGTCGTCGACGTCACCAGCACCGCGGCCAGTGTCGCGTTCACGAAAGAAGTGCTCGATTCGATTCCGCGCGGCCGCGACCTGCAGAATATTTTTGCCATGGCGCCCGGCGTCACGCAGGCCGTCGCAGATGTCGGCGGCAGCACGATGGCGCAGCGCCAGAACCTCTCCAGCTATGGGGTGTTGTCTCAGCCCAAGCTCCAGGTCGAAGGCATGAATATCACCATGGGCGCGGATCAGAATACCGCGATCTACTTCAACGACAGCACGCTCGAAGAAGTGCAGATCAAGAGCTCGGGCAACGACGCCGAGGTATCAGTGCCCGGCATCTCGATGGTTGCGATCATGAAGTCTGGCGGCAATGCATTTCATGGGACGTACCAGGCCTCTACGGAGTCGCCGAAATTCCAGGGCGACAACCTGGACGACGCCCTGCGGGCACAGGGGCTCACCGCCACCTCGCCGCTGAAGAATTTCTACGATTTGTCCGCGGATCTCGGCGGCCGGATCATCCGCGACAAGGTGTGGTTCTACGGTGCCTACGGCCGGCAGGCCAAGAAGGAAGGCGTGCTCGGGTTCGCGTCTGGTCCGGGCCCCGATGGCAAATACCTGACCGCCGACGATCCGCTGGCCGACTCCGAGACGTCGCTCTCACAGTTGTCCGCGAAGCTGTCCTACCAGCTGACGAAGAACAACCGGCTGGTCTACGCGTGGCAACGCGGCACCAAGGCGCAGCCGCAGAACAACGCCGGCCGGTTCACGCCGCTCGAATCGACGCGGGACTACAAGAATCCGACCGCCATTCAGAAGATCGAGCTCCAGAGCATGATCAGTCCGCGCGTGCTCGTAAACGCCGTCGGCGGTTACAGCGGGTACGTGACCGACTATGACGCGGCGCGATCGTACGCCCGTGCCGATGCGCCGCCCCGGCAGGACCTCGCGACGACGTTGAACACGGGCTCTGCTCCGCTGCACCAGAACAAGACCCGGGATAGGTTTCAAACCGACGACAGCATCAGCTTTTTCCCCGAACGCTCGTTTGCGGGAAAGCACGAGCTCAAAACCGGCGTCAGCATTTATCTCGACAAGAGCTCCGACGGATATTCGAATAACCTCGCCTGCAACTGTGTTCTGTACACCGATACGATCGGCGGTGTTCCGAATACGCCATCGCAAATCAGGATCTACAACACGCCGGTCGTTCCAGCGGACCACGACAACACCTATGCGTGGTACGTGAAAGACAGCTGGCGGCCCACGAGCAGGCTCACGGTCAATCTGGGTGTGCGCTGGGAGCGGCAGCACTCGTTCCTGCCCGCACAGTCATACGACGGCGCGCGTGATTGGCCGACGGTGTTCGCGGCCGGTTCGTTCCCGCAGATCGAAGTGCAGAAGCTGACGCGTGCGGTGCCTCGGACGGGTGTGGCCTGGGACATCGGCGGGAAATCGGTGGTGAAAGCGACCTTCGGTCTTTACAACTATCTTCTCGGGGATACGTACGCCGACGCGTTCAACAGGAATGCGACCGCGAACGCCGTGTTCAACTGGCACGATCTGAACGGCGACAAGCTGTATCAGCCAGGCGAAGTGAACCTCGATCTCAACGGTTCCGACTTCAAGAGCATCACCGCGGCCAGCAACCAGATCCTGAATCCGAACCTGAAATCGCCGAACACCTGGGAAACCACGGCGAGCTTCGAGCGCGAGCTGGCGGCCAACATGGGCATCCGCATCATGTACGTCCACAAGCTGGTCTCCGATTCCATCGTCAACTCCACGAACAACACAGTCAGCATCAACACCCTGCGTCCGTTCAGCGCCTGGAGCGTGCCGATCACACGCCGCGATCCGGGCCCCGACGGAATCCTCGGCAACGCTGATGACGGAGGGAAGGTGACGCTTGCCGATTACAGCGCCGCGTACAGGGGCGCCGGTTTCGTGAACGCCCAGACCGTCAACGCCACCAACACGGATCGGTACCACTCGGTCGAAGCCACGTTGACGAAGCGGTTCTCGTCCAGGTGGACGGGCCAGGTGTCGTATTTCGCGGTGAAGAACCACCGGTGGATCGCGTCGGTGTTCAACAGTCCCAACGATCAGTTCTTCCCGCTCGACGAAACCTGGTCGTGGGCCGGCAACGTCACGGGCAGCTATCGGCTGCCGGGGGACGTCACCCTCGCAGGATTCCTGCAGAGCAAGAACGGCGTGACGGGGCAGCGAACCTACATCTTCCGTCAGGTCGATCCCGATGGCGGTCCGGCGATCGCACAGAACGGCAATACCACGCTGCGCCTCGAGCCGTACGGAAAAGAGCGGCTCTCGGCTCAGAACATTCTGAACTTTCGTGCCAGCAAGGGTCTCTCGCTCGGGAGCGCACGGCGGCTCGATGTCGACGTCGATATCTTCAACGTGTTGAACGCAGCGACGCCAACCGCGGCGAATTTCCAGTCGGGTCCGTCATTCGGCTATGTCACGAACGTCATCCCGGCTCGTATCGCGCGCCTGGGCGTGCGGTTCCGGTTCTGATATTTATGAAAGAACGACCGCCGACAGGCGGTCGTTCTTTCATTGGAGACGCCGATGAACCTGAAACGATCCCTCGTGTCCGCCGCCCTTGCCGCTGCGATGGTGGCGGCATTTGTGCTGCCGTCGTCGATCTCGACCCGTTCGCCCGTCGCGGTATTGTTCGCCGATTCATTGACCTGCAACCTGTCGCAGTACAAGGCGGCGCAGGGCCTCACTGCCGCCCTCGACCATGACATGCTCGTGGTGTCGTGGACGGGCCAGAACGGCGCGGATGTGCGCGCGCGCTATGCGGTCGACAGCGGCCAGCCGGTGATTCGGGATCTGGCGGTGAAGAAAGCCGGCGGGCAATGGACGACGCTCGGCGCCAATCTCACGCCGGAATATCACGTCGTCACCGGTGTTCGCCGGATGGCCACGGATCAGGCGAACCCGTTGCGGGCGGCCGGCATCGAGTTGACGGAAGACGTGATCAACAAGAACCGGTGGTATGCGTTCTGGGACGCGCCGCTGGTGCTGCCGGGTTCGCAGGAACTGCAGGACGAAGCGGTATGGCGGCGTGGGCGTCAGGGCGGTGCGAACGCTGGCGCCGGCGGGCGCGGCGGCCGCGAGGGGAACGCGGGCGGGCGCAGCGAGGATCCGCAAGGCGTGTTGCAACCGAACCGGACGCTGGGTCCGCAGCGGACGCCGTCGGAGATTCGCCGCGGCGATTCGTCATTCCACACGACGTCATGCAGCGTGAAGACCGACGGCGCGAGCCTGGTCGTGACGTTCCCCGGCTTGTCGCTCGGGATATTCGCCGGCGACCTGCAGTTCACCGTTTACAAGGGCACGAACCTGCTGCGGATGGACGCGGCGGCCAGGACCAGCGAACCATGGGTTGCCTACAAATACGACGCCGGCTTGAAGGGATTTTCGACGGATCTCACGCCGCGCGTCACCTGGCGTGATACCGGCGGTCATCCGCAGACTCACCAGTTCGGCGGCCTGGTCAACAAGACGCTGGCGCGTGTGAAGGCGCAGAACCGTCTCATCGTGGCCGAGGCCAGCGGCGGCAGCCTGAGCGCGTTCCCCCCGCCGCACACGTTCTTCTTCACGCGTGAGAAGGACACGAATCTCGGCTACGTGTGGTACCGGAAGGACGCCGAAAGGCGGTTCGGCGTCGGCGTCGGCATGCTCGAGCGTGAAGAGGATCCGCAATACGTGCAGAATTTCGCCCTCTACAATGCGCCGCCCGGCACCGTACAGAAGATGGGCGTGTATTTCTACGTGAGCCCCGACGCGGGCGAGCCGGCGCGCCAGGCTGTGCTGGCCTTCACGCATGGCGATACGTTCAAACCGCTGCCAGGCTACAAGACGTTCGTGAACCACTTCCATCTCGATTTCACCGGACGGCAGCGCGCCTCCGGATCGCTCGACACGCCGTTCCAGGATCTGGCGGCGATGAAATCGCTCGGCCTGAACGTCATCGGCCTGAGCGATTTCCATTTCGAGCTGCACCCGAACGACCCCGGCCCGCTGCGCCTGTCCGAGCAGAAGGAGTATTTCGAAGCCTCGCGACGCGCGTCGGACACGGACTTCCTGGTCGTACCGTGGGAAGAGCCGAGCGCGTATTTCGGCGGTCACTACAACATCCTGTGGCCGAAGGACGTGTACTGGACCAAAGTGCGGCAGCCGGGACAGCCGCTCGTCGAGGAGGTGCCGGGCTACGGCAAGGTGTATCACACGGGCAGCACTGAAGACGTGCAGGCCATGATGGATGCCGAGGGCGCGTACTGGTATCACGCGCACCCGCGAACGAAGAGCACCACCGGATATCCCGACTTGATCTGGGACAAGCCGTACGTGAAGAACGATCGGTATCTGGGCGTGGCGTTCAAGCCGGGCATGGGGCAGGACAACTCGGAAGTGCGGATGTGCGACTGGCGCTGCTTCGATGCGATCGACACGATGAACAACATGTACGCGGGTCTCGGCGTCAGGCCCAAATACCTCATCGCCGACATCGACACATATCGAAAGGGTCCCGAGGACGACCTGTACGCCAACTTCCCGGTCAACTATCTGAAAATCGACAAGACGCCCGGGCCGGACGACGACTACAGCCCGATCTTGAAATCACTGCGCGAGGGCAACTTCTTCGCGACGACGGGCGAGATTCTGATCAGGAACTACAGTGTCGCGGGCATCGGCAATCAGCGAACGATTACCGCCGACGTCGACTGGACCTTCCCCCTGAGTTTCGTCGAGGTCGTGTGGAGCGACGGCAAGAAAGTCGATCGTCAGGTGATTTCAGCCACCGAGTTGGCGCCGTTCGGCACGAAGCGTTTCGCGATTCCGTTCGATGCCACCGGCAAGGCATGGGTGCGATTCGCCGTTTG
>QHWF01000046.1 GCA_003222455.1 Acidobacteriota bacterium | reverse complement strand
AAAGAAGTTGATATCGCTGTACACAAAGCGCTCGCCGGGGGCGGCGGTCGGCGTTTCGTCGGCCGCCCGGCGGATGGCTTCGTCGGCGCCCGTGAACTCGACCTCGAGCTCGAGGTCCGGCCGCAGCCCGGACGTATGCGTGAGCAGATGCCGGATGGTGATGCGGTCCTTGCCGTGCCGGGCGAACCCGGGAATGAAATGCGCAACCGTGTCGTTCAAACGGACGCGACCCTGTTCGACGAGCTGCATCACGCTCGTCGTGGTCGCAACGACCTTGGTGAGCGAGGCGACGTCGAAGATCGTATCTTCGGTCATCGGCTCGATGGCCGGCAGGACGGCGCGATGGCCGAGTGCGGCGTGGTACAGCACGCGGTCGCCGCGTCCGACGAGGACGACGACGCCGGGCAGCTCGTGACGGCCGATCGCTTCGGTCACGAGGGATGCGATTGGCGCGAACGCTGGCTGGGGCTCAGCCGTTCCTGCGGGCGTCTGCGCGTGGGGATCGCGAATCAGCGCGATGGCCAGGAGCGTGTCTTCGAAACAAGAACACGCTCCTAGCAGGCCGGCTCCGCCGGCGAAAAACAGCCATAGTTTGACGATTATTGCGCGCCTAGCGCTTCTACCAGGAGCCCGTTCGCCATTACTCGGACGGACTCCTGGTACGAGAGCCGCCGCACGCGATTGTCCAGAGCCGCCGGCCATCCGGCCAGCACGAGTTTTCACGGGATTCAATATATACTGAGCATTGTCATAACTCTTCTGCGCATTTGGAGATCTACCGCGGAGGACGCGGAGGTTCAATCCTGAAACCGACAGGATTTTTTCTTCCGTCTGTGTCCTCGGTGGTGCGATCCCGAGGGTCCCAGACATGTATCATCGCGCTCATTTTTTCCGTGCCGCGTTGGCGGCGCTCATCATAAGTACGCTCGCGAGCGGGGCGCTCGCGCAGACCGGCCGCGTCGGCGGCACCGTGAAGGACGAGGGCGGGCAACCGATCAAGGGCGCAACCGTCACCGCGGACAATCCCAATGCGTCGCCGAACAGCTTCACGGCCACCACCGACGACAAGGGCCGCTTTTCGATCATCGGTCTGCGGAGCGGCACCTGGTCGTTCACGGCGCAGGCGCCGGGCTTTGCACCGGAATCGGGCCGGCTGAACGTGCAGACGATCGGCGCACCCAATCCTCCGCTCACGTTCACGCTGAAAAAGGGGGCTGGCGGACCCGCCAGCGCGCTTGGCGGGATGGCGGCCAAAGATCTGCAGGCAGAACTCGCGGCGGCCGACCAGTTGTACAACAGTCAGAAGTGGGACGAGGCGATTGCCGCCTACAAGGCGATCATGACGAAGACGCCGGCGCTCAGCATGATCAACCTGCAGATTGCGTCGGCCTACCGGAACAAGAAGGAATACGACAACGCCATTGCGGCGTATAACGAGCTGTTGAAGGCCGAGCCGAACAACGACAAGGCGAAGGTCGGCATCGGCATGACCAACCTCGAGAAAGGGGATCTCGCCGCGGCCGAAGAAACGCTGCAGCGCGCAGCCGAGAGTCCGACGCCGACGCGCGAGGTGTTCTACAATCTCGGCGAGGTGAAATTCGCGAAAGGCCAGCCCGACGAAGCGGCGAAATGGTATCAGAAGGCGGCGGATCTGGACGCGTCGTGGGGGAAGCCGCTGTTCAAGCTCGCGCTGGTGCAGTTGAACAAGGGCGACAAAGACGGGACGATCAAGGCGCTGGAAAAAGTGATCGCGGTCGACCCGGCGTCGCAGGAAGCCGCGCAGGCGAAAGCCGTCATCGAGCAGCTGAAGAAGTAAACACCGCATCAGGGTCCAAGTCCCTTTGTGTCTCGTCCTTTTCGTTTCACGTGCATAGTGTTCCTCGCCGCGCTCGGGACGGCGCTGGCTGCTGTCGGCGGGTGGCGCTACGCGCGCGCCTCGGCGCCGCTCAACGGACCGATCATCCTCATTTCCATCGACACGCTGCGGGCGGATCATCTGCCCGTGTACGGGTACACCCACGTTCGCACGCCGGCCATCGACGCGCTGGCGGCCGATGGCGTGGTGTTCGAGCGCGCGTACTCGCATTCGCCGCAAACGCTGCCGGCGCACGTCGCGCTGCTCTCGGGCCGCCTGCCCTTCGAAACCGGCGTGCGCGACAACATCGGGTTCACGGTGAAGGCCGGCGAGCGGATGCTCCCGCAGCTCCTCCACGACCGAGGCTACACGACCGGCGCCGTCGTGTCGTCGTTCGTGCTGCGGAAGGACACGGGTCTCGCGCAGGGCTTCGACTTCTTCGACGGCGAGATGCCGTCATTGCCCGATATGGGCATGCTCCAGGTGCAGCGCGACGGCGCGGCGTCGGAGGCCGTTGCCGAGCGATGGCTCACGTCGGCCGGCACCTCGCGCGCGTTTCTGTTCCTTCATCTGTACGAGCCGCACAAACCGTACGCCCCTCCGGCGCGGTTCGCTGAGTACGCGCCCTACGACGGCGAAATCGCCTGCACGGACGAAATCATCGGCACGTTCGTCGCCTATCTGAAATCCCACCAGCTGTACGATCGGTCCACCATCGTGCTGCTGTCCGATCACGGCGAGGGCCTCGGAGATCATGGCGAGCAGGAGCACGGCTTGTTCGTCTACGACGAGGCCATCCACGTGCCGTTGATCATCAAGCAGGAAGGCAACGCGGGTGCGGGCCGGCGCGTGAGGGACGTCGTCCAGCACATCGACGTGGCCCCCACCATTCTCGACCTGGTGAAAGCGCCGAATCCCGGCCAGCTGCGCGGCCGGTCGCTCAAACCGGTGCTCGACGGCACCGGACGACTGCCCGACGCGGCCGTGTACTCGGAGGCGCTGTACGCGCGATACCACTTCGGCTGGAGCCAGCTCACGGCCGTCACCGGCGACCGGTACCGCTACATCAAAGCGCCGCGTGAAGAGCTGTACGATCTGCAGCGCGATCCTGGCGAGCGCACCAATCTCGCACCTGAACGTTCGCAGGCCCGTCAGACCCTGCGCGGCGCGCTGGACCGTCTCGTGGCCGGATCGAACATTCACCTACCGGCGCCGGTCTCCGCCGATGCGCGCGAGCGGCTGCAGGCGCTCGGCTACGTCGACGCGCAGACCGATCTGTCCATTGCGCCGGGCCGCGAGCGGCCCGACCCCAAGGACAAGAGCCACATCCTCGAAACCTATCGAGCGGCGGTCGATCTCGCCGCGCAGGGAAAATGGCCGGCCGCCATCCTCCGGCTTCAGCAGATCCTCCGCGAGGACTCGGGTCTGGCGGATGTCTGGAGCCAGCTTGCTGCGTTCGCCGGCCGTCTGGATCGGCTCGATCTCACGGCCGACGCCTTCAAGCATTACATCGAGCTGAAACCCTCCGATCCCGGCGGATACCTCGGCGCCGCCGCCACGCTCCTCAAGCAGCGGAAGCTCGACGAAGCTCGTGAGCACGCCCAGCTCGCCGCCGACCTCGCCGGCACCGACCCGCACTCGCGTGCGAGCGCCCACGAGCTTCTGGCGAGGATCGCCCTGAGCCGGCATGATGCCGACACTGCCCGGCGTGAAGCGGAGCTCGCACACGAAGCGGATCGCACCTTGCCGCTGCCGGCGTACATCGAGGGACGACTCCTCCACGAGCAGGGCAGGTATGACGAGGCGCTGCCGCTGTTCCTCGGCGCAGTAGCCGAGCAGCAGAAATCACACGGCACCAGGTTGAGCGATCTGCACTATTACACCGCCGATACGCTCGGCCGGCTCGAGCGGTTCGAGGAAGCCGAAGCGCAGTTCAAAATCGAGCTCGACGCCTTCCCGCAGAACACGCGTGCACGCGCCGGCCTGGCGATGCTGTATCAGGCCACGGGCCGATCTGAAGCGGCAGGTCAGGCGCTGGCCGACATGCTGCGCATCACGCCAGTCCCGGAGGCTTACACCCTGGCCGCACGAGTGTGGACGATGCTCGGGAACCGACAGCAGGCCGATGCGGTCCGCGCCGAAGCGCGACGCGCGTTCGCCGATGGCCCGAAAGCCGGCGCGCACGTTGGCGCTTCAGAGAAATGAACAATCCACCACGGAGGACAGGAGGAAAAATCCTGTTAGTGTTCACCCCTCGTCCCTGGACGCGATTCGGTACGAGGAGCGCAGTCGAAAGGTCGAACGGCAGGATTTGCCCTCCGCGTCCTCTGGCGTCCTGCTCAGAAAATGCGACAGATTGCTCAGCCCACGGACGTGTCAGGCTGCGATCGTACCCACCAGGATGAACGCAAAGGCCGCTAAGGTCGCAAAGCTGTCCACCACGTGTAACCGCGAGAGTCGTGATCAGGTGAGCCGGGGTAGCAGCCGGCGACGGCGTCGCGAAGCGACGCCCACAGGCGGACTCGGGCGGCTCCCTTCGCGACCTTTGCGGCCTTTGCGTTCGTCCGTTCTGTCCGCGGGAGGGTCGCGAACCATGAGGTCCCATTTTCAAGCGACGGGGTGAGCGCGCTCCCGCTCATGACGACTCCGTGGTAACGGTTCCAGCAGCTAGTCAATCACTTCGCAGTGCCCGGGCGGGGTCGATTGACGCCGCTCGCCGCGCGGGGACCAGGGCTGCGACTGCTGCGCTCAACACGAGGACAAGCGCCGCTTGTGCGAACACAAGCGGATCCCGTGACGTGACCCCGAACAGCAGGCTCGCCAGCGTGCCGGCCGCCAGCACGGCGAGTGGCAGGCCGATGATCAGACCGATAGCCGTTTGCGCAAGCGCGCCGCGAAGAACGTCAGCGACGACGCGCGACCGGTCGGCGCCGAGCGCCATGCGCACGCCGATCTCACGCGTGCGCCGAGCGACGGCGTAGGCCGTCACGCCATAGAGACCGATCGCCGCGACCACGAGCGCCAGCAGGCCATAGGCACCGGTCAGCCTCGCCATCAGGCGGTTCAATCGAAAGTTCAGGCCGACTTGTGTCGCCATCGGCACCACACGCACCACGGTCAAATCAGGGTCGACATCGGCGAGCGCGCGGCGCAACATCGGCTCGATGCTGGCGGTGCCCGGTGCAACGTGCAGCTCCACGGCCCTCATGAGCAGAGACCGGAGCTGCATGCTTCTCGCCGTTGCGTCGTCGTACGCGACCACTTGCAGCGCCGGAAAAAAGATCATCGGCCGCGTCGGCCGCTGCGCCGCGATGTACTTGACGTCCTCGGAAACGCCCACGATCTCGAAATCGCCAGCATGTGCGGGTCCACCGATTCCAAGGCGCCGGCCAATGGGATCCGAATCGGGGAAGAACCGGCGGACGAACGCCTCGTTCACCACGGCCACGAACGGCGCATTCATGGTGTCGCGCTCGTCAATCGTTCGCCCGCGGACGACTCGCGTGCCGAGCGTCTCGAAGTAATGCGGGCCAATCCGGTTCCAGGAGGAAGACTCCGGCTGCGGAGCGGGCGGCCGGCCGGCGATGCTGATGCCGTTCTGCCAGTTGTTGCCCTCCATCGGACTGTATTGTGAATAGGTCGCATCCAGCACGCCGGGAATCTGGCGCAGGCGCAACAGCATGCGATCGTAGTACACGGCGAGCCGATTCAGATCGTCGACAGGCGCGGCCGGGCCGATCCGGGCGACGATGCGGCCGTCGGTGTTGAATCCAAGCGGCTGCTGCTCGAGGCGGCGCAGACTCTCGGTCAGCAAACCGGCACTGGCGAGCGCCACGAGCGACAGCGCCACCTGCGCAATGACCAACGAGCGGCGCGGCAGAAACGAACGCTGCTCCACGTTACGGCCAGCTCCACCGAGCGCATCGCCCGGGTTGGTGCGGGCCATCGCCCAGGCCGGCGCCGCCGAGAAGAGCGCTCCGGTCGCAATCGCGAGACCAAGCGCAAATGCGACGACGCCGGCGGTTGGACGCAGATCGAGGGGGATGTACTCAGCGCCAGCAAACGTGAGCGAGACGGCCGAACGCGTCGAGAGCGACGCGACCACGAGGCCGAGCGACACGCCCGCGATCGCCAGCAGGGCGCCTTCGCTGAGCGACTGCTGCACCAGCCGGCCGGATGACGCGCCGAGCGCGGTCTGAATCGCGATCTGGCCGGGATCTGTCCGTGCCAGGAGAAGGTTGGCGAGGTTCGCCGCAGCGATCAGCAGCACGAGCAGCGACGTGGCGAACAGCAGCGTGAGCGGTCGCTCGTACGTGTAGCGCAGCAGCGTGACGCCTCCCGACGCAGTGACTGCTGGAATGTGCTGACGATCGATCTGCTTGCGGCCGTCGGCGTCCAGAAACGACTGCGCGGCAAGCCACGTCTGCAGCGCTCTGGTCGCGCGAGCCTCGACCTGGTCCAGCGTCGCACCCGGCCGCATCCGGCCAATCAGATAGAGCCAGTCCTGATCGGGCCGCTGCAGGAATGAAGCGGCCGCGCGCGCGTACGGCTCCTGGCCGACCGGCAGCCAGACAGCCGCCGGATCCGCGCGAACCGTGTCGCCGAAAAACTCCGGTGCGGCAACGCCCGCCAGCGTCATCGGTTTTCCCAGGACGAGGAAGGACGCGCCAACAATGGAGGCGTCTCCGCCGAATCGCGCGCGCCAGGCACGGTGACTCATCACGAATACGGGTTGGGCGCCGGGCCGGTCGTCGGCCGGATCGAGCAGCCGGCCGGCGGCGGGCCGCACGCCAAACGTCGTGAAGTAGTTGGCCGACACGAACTCGCCTGGCATCGACTCGGTGACGGCCGTCCCGACCCGGCGAATGCCCATCGGCTGGACCGCCGCCTGAAATGCTGCGAGCGAAGCCAGCTCCGGCATGCGATCGCGCAGGTGCAGATACGCGCTGTAGGAAAACAGCGAGTAGCTCGTCTGAAGACCGCCGTTCACGCAGCAGTTGTCGTTGTCGCCCAGACGGACGAGCTCGTCGGGCCGCGCGACCGGCAGCCGCTGAAGGAGAGTGGCCTGAACGAGCGTGAAGATCGCAATGTTGGCGCCCAGGCCGAGTGCGAGAGTGAGGACGGCAACGGCGGTGAAGCCGGGACGGTGAGCCAGTCGCCGCGCGGCAACCCGAAGGTCGTCGCGGAGGGTTTCGGCAAACATGGCTTCTTTGACGGAGGGCCTGGTGGCCGGGTTGCCCAACATTTTACTCAACTGTTATTTAAGGGAGAATCAGTGACTGGCCGGCGCTCTCCGCCTCACCAGGCAGAGCCGCGCGACACCGAGGATAGAGTACCGTTTATGGCTGTTTTTCGCCGGCGAAGGCGGCCTACCGGGAGCGTGTTCTCGTTCTCAAACACGCTCCTGGTCCTGGCGGTTGTCGGCGCTGCGCCTGATTGCGGCACGAGGCGTCATTCAGACGCTCGCGCCCGCGTCGTGGTGTTGATCTCGATCGACACGCTGCGAGCGGACCACCTGCGACTTTACGGCGGCGCGGTCGCGGTGCCACACATCGACGCACTCGCGGCCGATGGCCTGGTCTACCGTTCGGCGTTCTCGCACAGCCCGCAGACGCTGCCATCGCACGCGTCGATGCTGACCGGGCTGCTGCCGTTCCAGCACGGAGCCCGCGACAATGTCGGGTTCACGCTGAATCGAGACCTCGCGACACTCGCCGAACGCGTGAAACGCGCGGGCT
>QHWF01000045.1 GCA_003222455.1 Acidobacteriota bacterium | reverse complement strand
TTCCTCTCGACGTTCGTGCTTTCGGGCATCGTCATGTTCCTGTTGGTGCGTGAGCTGACGGGCAGCCGCTCCGCTGGAATCGTCGCAGGGCTCGCTTACGCATTTGCGCCCTATCGGTTTGCGAACCTTGTACACGTGCAGGTGCTGTCGTCCGCCTGGATGCCCTTCGTGCTGCTCGGCCTCCGGCGATACTTCAGGACCGCGCGCTTCCGAGCGCTCGCAGGAGCCGGCGCCGCATGGTTCATTCAGAATCTTTCGTGCGGCTACTATCTGTTCTTCTTCAGTCCCGTTGTCGCGGCGTACGTGGTCTGGGAGCTCACCACGCGCCGGCTCTGGACCGAGCGGCGGACGCTCCTGCAAATAAACATCGTCGGCGCCGCGGTGACGGTAGCCACCATCCCCTTCCTGCTGCCGTATCTTCAATTGCGCCGCCTCGGCATGTCGCCGCGGTCGCTGGCTGAAACGATTCGCTTTTCGGCGGATGTGCACGGCTACTTCACGGCGGCACCTGAGCTCTGGATCGCCGGCCCGTTGATGCAGCACTGGCCGGCGTCTGAGGGCTTGCTCTTCCCTGGATTCACAATCACCGCGCTCGCCGCCGCTGCTGTCGTCATCTCGGGCCGCGCCGGTCAACGCCAGGCGCTTCGGCCGGTGGAGCGCTCCGCCGCATGGATACTGGCCGTCCTGGGCGTCGTGCTTGCCGCGCTGATGTCGGGATGGACCCTGCGATTGCCCGGCTTGAAGGTGACCAGCGTCGCCCGTGTCGGATGGATCGCGATCGGATTAGCTACTGGCCTCATGACGCTGTCGCCCCGCTTTCGAACGCGAGCCCGCGAGTGGCTCGGCACGCCGATCGCGTTCTTCGCGATGGTGACGGTCTTCGCGGTCGTCATGTCATTCGGCCCCGAGATTCGCGCCCGGGGCCGGCTCGTTGCAGACACGAACCTCTATGCCGTGTTCTACAATTACGTACCGGGCTTCGATGGCCTGCGGGCCGCCGCCCGCTTTGCCATGATCGTCGCGCTCGGCCTCGCCACGCTCGCGGGCTGTGCGGCGGCGCACCTGGCATCGACGCGATGGCGATCGACGGTCTGGATCGCCGCCGCACTTTTCGTGCTCGAAGCCTGTTCCGTCCCGCTGCCGATCAATTACACTTCGGCAGAATACCAGCAGGCGGGGCTTGCAGCGCTGCCCGAATCGCTCGACACGGAAGCCAGCCGCGTGTTGTATCGCGGCGTCGCGCGACTGCCCGATCGGGCGGCGATCGTCGAGCTGCCGCTGGGCGAGCCGGCGTTCGACATTCGTTATATGTTTTATTCCACGCGGCACTGGAAACGGCTCGTCAATGGATACAGCGGCGGGCAGCCGATCGAATACGGTCTGCTCGATCAGAGCCTGCGCGACGTGAGCACGCGCCCGGAGTCCGCATGGCAGAGACTCAGGAAGTCGCGCGCGACGCACGCCATCGTGCACGAATCGTTCTACGCGGGCGACCGAGGCACGCGCATCACCGAGTGGCTGCGACGAAACGGCGCGCGCGAGATCGAATCCTTCGGGACCGACCGTATCTTCGCGCTGCCGTCAACCTCGATTGACGCCGACGTGGAACGCACAGGCCGCTGAGAAGAAGTTCGGTCCAGAGAGGCAAAATCGGCTCTCGGCTCAGGGCTCTGGACTCCAGGCGCGCCCTGCTGAAAGTCCGTTGGGCAGCGAGTTGCTCCGTTCGCTGCGTGCGGACGATTCTCTGATGGGTTACTTATACAAACGCTGGGACACTCCGAGAAGCACATTCGGCGACTTTGTGGTCGTCGGCTTTCTCATCGTGCAGTGTCTCGACGGCGTCCTGACCTATCTCGGCGTGAGCATCTGGGGGCCTGACATCGAAGCCAACCCGCTGATCAGTTCGGCCATGGCCCTGGCCGGTCCGATTCCAGGACTTGCCGGCGCCAAGCTCGTGGCCATCGGCTTCGGGATCATCCTGCACCTGCGCCGCGTCCATAACATCGTGGCGCTGCTGACGCTTGTGTACCTCACCGTCGCGATCCTCCCCTGGGCGGCGTTGTTTCTTACGCGATAATCCGTTTTTTCCCACATCCACCGATGCAAACGGCCCGGTGCGTGGCAGACCGCCGGCCATATACTGAGTTATCCATGCATGTCGATTCGCTTTCGTTTCTGGGCGCAGAGCTCGATTTGCTCAAAGAGCAGGGACTCTACCGGCGTCTTCGCGTCCTTGGCGGCGAACAACAGGCAAAGGCCTCGTTCGACGGCCGGCAGGTGGTGAACCTGTCCTCCAACAACTACCTCGGACTCACGACCCATCCCCGGCTTCGCGAAGCGGCGCTCGACGCGACGCGCCGTCTGGGTGTGGGCTCGGGATCGGTCCGATCCATCGCCGGCACCATGGACATTCACATGGAGCTCGAGCGCCGGCTCGCGTCCTTCAAGAAAACTGAGGCAGTGGTCGTTTTCCAGAGCGGTTTTGCGGCGAACGCCGGCACGGTCGCCGCCGTCTTGACCAGAGACGACGTGGTGGTGTCGGACGAACTGAATCACGCCAGCATCATCGACGGGGCGCGGCTGAGCCGCGCCACGATCAAGGTGTTTCCGCACAAGGACGTGAACGCCGCCCGCAAGGTGCTGCAGGATCTCCCCCCGAACCAGCGCAAGCTGCTGATCACGGACGGCGTGTTCAGCATGGACGGCGACCTCGGCGCGCTGCCAGAGCTGTGTGCGCTGGCCGAGGAGTTCCGCTGCATCATGATGGTGGACGATGCGCACGCCAGCGGCGTCTTCGGACAGCACGGCTGCGGAACGATCGATCATTTCGGGATGCACGGCCGCGTCGACATCCAGGTCGGCACGCTGTCGAAAGCCATCGGCTCGCTGGGCGGCTACGTGGCGGGCAGCCGCACGCTGATCGACTACCTCTACCATCGCGCGCGGCCGTTCCTGTTTTCCACGTCGCATCCGCCGGCGGTTGCCGCCGCGTGCATCGCCGCGCTCGACGTGCTGGAGCAGGAGCCGCACATCATCGACCGGCTCTGGGACAATACGCGCTTCTTCAAGGCGGGGCTCGCGGCGCTCGGGTTCAATACCGGGCTGAGCCAGAGTCCCATCACGCCGGTCATTGTCGGCGACGGGGCGCTCGCGATGATGCTGTCGGATCGGCTGTTCGAGGAAGGCGTATTCGCGCAGGGGATCGCGTTCCCGACGGTCGCTCGCGACAAGGCGCGCGTGCGCACAATCGTCACGGCGGCGCACACGCGGGAGGACCTGCAGTTCGCGCTCGACATCTTCGCGAAAGTCGGGCGTGCGCTGGGCGTGATTTGAAATCGAAAGAAAAACCAAGGATTCAGTAAACCCGAGACCAGGACAACACAGTGCGTCGCGAATCTCGAGCCTCACGCGTGCGGTCGTTCTTCGACGTCTACACGAAGGATCTGACCGCCGACGACCTGCAGCGGCTCTTCACCCGCGAAACGCGCGAGGCCTACTTGTTTTTCACGCGCGGCACCGATCCGGGCGCGTTCGCGCATCTGCCGTGGCACAAGCGGGCATTCGAGCATGCACGGCTGCTGTTCCTGGCGTTCACGATGAAGCTGACGCCGGCCCGCCGCATGGTCTACGCCGTTGCGCTGTTGCTCGCGTTCATCGGCCTGGTCAATCTGTTCCGCGGCATCGGATTGGTTCGCGTCGGGCCGGCGCTGCCGTTTGGTATCGACTTCGGCGTGCCCGGGCCGATCTTCCCGCACGGTACGTGGTCGCTGTTTCTCGCCTTTGCGTTGATGAACCTGCTCGTGTTGCTCGAGGTCGCGGACCGCTTGTCCCTCAAGAACGATCTCGAAATCGCGCGCGAGATCCAGCAGGCGATGCTGCCGAGAGAACCGTACAACGCTCCCGGTCTTGAAACGGCCGGCCTCAGCCGTCCTGCGAACACGGTCGGCGGCGACTTCTACGACATCCTGCCGCTCGACGACGGGCGGGTGGTGGTGGCGGTGGGCGACGTGGCCGGCAAAGGCAGTCCCGCCGCGCTGCTGATGGCGCTGCTTCTCGCCATCCTGCGCACGCTCGTGGACGAGCGGCTCGAACCGGCGGATCTGGTCACGCGCCTGAACCTCCAGGTGAGCCGCCACGCGCCCGGCACGCGATTCATCACGTTGCTTTTCGCTGTCTACGATCCGGCATCCGGCATCTTGACGTACGTCAACGCCGGTCACATGCCACCGCTTCTCGTCCGGCACGACGGGTCGAGCGAACGACTCGCGGACGGGGGAATCGCGCTCGGCATGTTCACGCAATCGACGTACGCCGCCGGACACGTCACGATCGAGCCCGAGGACCTGCTGGCGATTTACAGCGACGGCATCACCGAGGCCGAAAATCCTCACGGCGTGCCGTTCGACGAAGAAGGACTCGAAACGGCGCTCCGCGCGCACTGTCACGACAGCAGCTTGCCCGGTGTTGGCGCCGCGGTGGTCCGGGCAGTCGAGCAGCATACGGCCGACAAACGTTTCGCCGACGATCTCACGATTTTGCTTCTTCGTCGCAGCGTCGCTCCGACCGCGATCGGGGTGTAGCGGGAGCGCGTCTGAGTAATGACAACCGACTACCGAGCACACGAACCTCAGCATCTTTTGTGGTCGCTACATTTTTGCCACGAAGACACGAAACCACGAAGAAGACATCTTGCGCACACATTCTTCGTGCGTTCTTCATGTCTTCGTGACTTCGTGGTTGCATTTTTGGTGGGTGGTAACTCGTTAGGAGTCGGTCTCAACGCCGTGCCATGAACCGGCAGGATTTCCGCGCGGCGCTGCTGTCGATCGTGGCCCTGGCCGCGACGGCGACGTCTGGCTCTGCGTCCTCGCAGGCGCCGGCCGACGGCGTCACGGCCCTGCTGCGCCGGTTCGAGCAGGTCGTCCAGAATGCTGATGCGGCGGCACATCAGACGCTGCTCGCAGACTCGGCCGACCGCCCTCGATCCGCCGATTTCGCCAGCACCGAGCTGCTGCCCGGCGCGACCCGCGTCGTCATTCAGGAGCGCGATCGGCAGCCGCTCCCGGGGACGCTCCCCGATGGCGGTTATCGGCTGATGGTCGATGCGTTCGCGGAGTACGGCGGGCGTGCGCGGATCGCGACCTGGCTGCTCGACGTGAAACGCGTCGGCGAGTCGGGAAGCGCACGGGAATGGGCCATCGCGGGCGAGGAACGCGTGTCGTCGGTCGAGAGCCTCTACCGCCTCTCGCTGACGACGACGCGGCAGTTCGCCGTGCACGATCTGAAGATCACCGTCGAAGATCTCGACCTGCTGCTGCTCGATGGATCGGTGTTCGTCGTCGAAATCGATCAAGGCATCACCGGGCTCATTCTGCTCGGGAACGGGACCCTGCGGTTCCGGCCCACGCCGGAGACCGAGCAGGGACAGGTGCGGATTTTCTGCGGATCGGAGACGCTCGAGGCGCGTTTCGACGCCCTGTTCCTCCGGGTGCACCCGAGCGATGTGAACGGCCTCGTGGAGGCGTCGCGGCTGCAGCCGCGGCCCGTCGATGCCCGTGACCTGCGCCGGGCGCAGGACATCTTTCGAACCGAATCGCCGAAGTCGTTCGTCCTCGACCTCGGCGATCTGAGCCGTGATGCGTGGTCGCTGCTGCCCGGTCCCGGCGACTTCCTCGCCGAAATCCATACGCGCCGGTTCGACACGCTGACGTACGCGCGTTCCGGATCCGAAGCGGAAGACATCTCGCTCTTCGATCGCCGCCGCCACCGCAACATCGCGATCTACGCCTCGAAACAGCGGATGGCGACGCGCGGCCGCTCGTATAACGAAGACGATTCCGTGGACTACGACATCCTCGACTACGACCTCGACATCGTCGTCACGCCCGAGCGGCAGTTCATCGAAGGGCGCGCGCGCGTGCGGCTGAAGGCGCGGTCGTACATGCTCGGGACGTTGACGATGAAGCTGGCCGAATCGCTGACGGTGCAATCGATCGTGAGCAGCGAGTACGGCCGTCTGTTCGGCATTCGCGTGAAGAACCAGAACAGCGTCGTCATCAATCTGCCGACCGCGATCCCGCGCGACAAAGTGCTGACGCTGATGGTGACCTACGCCGGGCGCCTCGAGCCGCAGACGCCGGATCGCGAGACCCTCGCGCTGCAGCCGCCGGGACGCGGGACGCAGGAGGACGCGCCGGTGTTGATCGCGGCGGAAGCCAACTGGCTGTACAGCAGCCGGAGCTTCTGGTATCCGCAAGGGCCGGTGTCGGATTACGCCACCGCCACGATTCGGATCAGCGTGCCGGCGGCGCTCGAATGTGTCGCCAGCGGGCAGCTGCAGGGCGGCTTTCCATTCCTGGTGCCGGCCAGGGAGGCGGCCCAGAGCCGGAAAGTCTACCTGTTCGTCGCGGCGCAGCCGCTCCGCTATCTCGCGTTCATCGTGAGCCGGTTCGTGAGAGCCGAGACCATGACGATTGCCTTTCCGCAGGAGTCCGAGTCGGTCCGGATGCCGGCGCGTGCCAATCACAGCCTGAACCTTTCGATCGAAGCCAATCCGCGACAGATCGCACGCGGTCACGATTACGCCGACCGGGCCGCCAACATCGCCACCTTCTATCAGTCGCTGCTCGGCGACACGCCGTATCCGAGCTTCACGGTAGCGGTGATCGAGAACGATCTGCCAGGGGGTCACAGTCCCGGGTACTTCGCGGCGTTGAACCAGCCGCTGCCTTCGTCGACGCTCAACTGGCGAAACGATCCGGCGGCGTTCACCGGCTTCCCGGACTTCTTCATCGCGCACGAGCTCGCGCACCAGTGGTGGGGACAGGCGGTCGGATGGCGCAATTATCACGAGCAGTGGATCAGCGAGGGCTTTGCCCAGTACTTCGCCGGCCTCTACGCGCAGCATCAGCGCGGCGACGAAACATTCGCCAGCTTCATGCGGCAGTGCCGCCGGTGGGGCATGGACCAATCGGATCAGGGGCCGATTTACCTCGGATACCGGCTGGGCCACATCCGCGGCGAGAGCCGGGTGTTCCGCGCGCTCGTGTACAACAAGAGCGCCGCGGTGCTCCACATGCTGCGGCGGCTCGTCGGTGATGAGATGTTTTTCCGCGGCGTGCGGCGGTTTTACCAGACGGGGCGCTTCAAAAAGGTGGGGACGGAAGACTTCCGGGCGGCCATGGAAGCGGAGACGGGACGGCCGCTGGAGCGCTTCTTCGAGCGCAGATCAGCCATCGCGTCGACGGCAACGAAGTGGTGGTGCACATCGAGCAACTCGGCGACTTGTTCGACGTCCCGATTACGCTGACGCTGCAGTACGCCGACAAGAAGGCCGTCGACGTGGTGATCGCGGTAACCGAACGGCTCACCGACGTGCGCGTGCCGCTCGCCGGCGCGTTGCGCGGCGTCGACGTCAGCAAAGACGATGGATCGCTCGCGGAGATCGTTCGGAACTGACGCCGACCGTGCTCGGAACTGACGCTGCAGCGTGCTTTTGAACTGACGCTGTAGGGTGCTTTTGAACTGACGCTGCAGCGTGCTTTGAACTGACGCTGCAGGGTGCTTTTGAACTGACGCTGCAGGGTGCTTTTGAACTGACGCTGCAGCGTGCTTTTGAACTGACGCTGCAGCGTGCTTTTGAACTGACGCTGCAGGGTGCTTTCGAACTGACGCTGCAGCGTGTTTGAAACGAAGGCGCCGAGCACCTTCAGCGTCAGT
>QHWF01000946.1 GCA_003222455.1 Acidobacteriota bacterium | reverse complement strand
GGGCGCGTCGCCACCGGCGATGCGTACACGAAACGCCCACAGCTCCCGCGGCAGCGCCCGGCGCGCATAGTTCGCGAGAATGACGGCTGCGGCCGCGTCGTTCTTGTCGAGAGCGCGCACGTGGGCGATCGAGTCGCCCTCATTGAAGACGACACTGAACACCATGGGCTTGGAGGGCGCGGCGAACGCCGCGAGGTCGGCAATCGCGTGCGCGGAATCGACCAGCGCATTGGGAGCAGGCAGTTTGGGAGGATATGACGTTTCGCGGCAGCCGGTACCTTGCGCGGCGAGACGAGAGGACAATACAGCGACGAGGATGACGGCGGTCCGAACGGCGAGCGGGCGCATAGACCTGAGGAGTTCGTGCGGCGAGGCTTGTCTCAATTCAGCCATTTCGCCACGCCTCCATGATGCGAACACGTCCCGCGTCGAGACTGACTGAAACTGAACGTCCCATCCCTGCACTGCGCCGTTGCGCCAGCGGGCGGCTGATTGTCCGGCGTGCGCGTCGGCGATCGTACGCGATTGCCTTGCGAGTTCGTGTAGCCGGATCTCTCTTTGAACGAGCCGTTGGGCTCGGCGGAAAGGGAAAGTCTCGGCAGGTATCCATTGCGCCCGTTGACCGCCGTTTGACACCAACCGTTTTCGCAAGCAACGACCTGGACGAGCGTCTCGGCTGCGAGTCGCGCGACAGAGCGCGCGTTCGGCTCCGGTTTGGCGCGAAGGGTGACCGCGGCCGTGGTGTAGGCAGTATCTGGGAGATTGCTTTGAGCGGCGAGTGCCGAGGCGGCGAAGCACAGGACGAGGACTGCGGAGCTGAGTTTGCGCATGCCAGGACCCTCCTCTTGGGAAAGGGCGGATGGCTGCGTTGAGACTACCGCTCTTTCGCGGCGCTGGCGAGTTGACTACCGGTTGAGCTCGAATTGATCCGTGCGCTGAAAGCCTGCCCTGAGCGCAGCGAAGGGCGCCCTAAAGGACTTCCTCGGGCCCTCCGGGCCCTCGGTCGCCGGCTCGGCGAAGACGCGAGCCCTGCTGAAAACAAAAAGGCCGCGGAACTCTCGCGGCCTTTTTGGTTTAGCGTCGCGCCGCTTGCTGCGGCATGCGGGGCGCCATGGTCGGCGGCGCAGGCGTGGCCTTTTTCGCCAGGATGAACGTCGCCCGTACCGACCGGAACGCGACGAGCACCATCAGCACCGCAAGGAAGATGTTGCCGCCGCCTTGCGACGTCACACCGATCCGATTCGCAACTGTGGTCCCCAGGATCACCAGCGACATGAGGAGGAGCACGACCGCCGCAAACCGCGCGTGCCATTGGCGCAGAATGAACGCCAGCACGGCAATCAGGACGGCGTCGATGATCAGGGACGGAACGAGGAGGGCCCCCAGGACTCCCTGAATTGCCGCAGCGGGGGACATTCCGAGGAGTTCGCGAACACCCTTCATATCCCCGGTGTCGGCGAGTCGGAAGAGGAGCTCCAAAGAATTCCCCTCTACTTTTTGAGGCACAGGCTGACTGGTCATGAGCGCACCCTCCCGGTGTTCATTTGGCACGATTGGCGGGCTGCCGTTAGGGCGTTTTTGCGGCACCGTAGGGCGAAGTTGCGGCATTCGTAGGGGTGAGTCCGTGCGCTGAAAGCCTGCCCTGAGCGCAGCGAAGGGCGCCCTAAAGGACTTCCTCGGGCCCGCCGGGCCCTCGGTCGCCGGCTCAGCGAACACGCGAGCCCTGAAGGGCTCACGCGCCCTTAAGGACGGTTCGAAGTGGCCGAGTTGGTCGTTTAGGGCACGAATAGACGCCCGACGTTAGCGAGGCGGGGTGACCACGATGCGTGCCGTTCCGACCACATTGCCGGCATTCGCGGCGATCACCACCGTGCCCGCGGCATGCGCCGTTACCAAGCCGGCGTTGCTCACGGAAGCGATCGCGTCGTTCGAGGACGACCAGAGGAATGGTCGATCTGGCATGAGCGCTCCGCTGGACGCGTGCGCCATCGCGGAGAGCTGGCGTTGTTCTCCAACCGCCAGCCTGGTGTCGGCCGGACTCACCACGACCGCCTGCACGAATGGCCCCTCAGGCGGCAGATCAGCTGGATGTTGCCCGTGACGTATGGCAAGTTGCCGGTATGCAGCCCGGCATCGTTTCGCCTTCTTGAAGCCGTTGGCCGCGGAAAACCCTGAGACGACTCCCCAGGCCAATCCCACCGCGACGATCCGGCCGGAGTTGTCATGCCAATCCGGCTTCGCTGCGGCTGACGCGGCGACAAGCACAGTCGCCCCCCCCGTGAAAGCGTCGAGGATGGGCCCAGCATCCTGCTCGGTGCAGCTAAATGAATCCATCTGCTCGTGACCGGTCGGGGGGCCGTTGGTAAGGAGAAACCCGCAACCCGTGAAAAGCAGGCTCGAGAGGCCGAGCAGGATGCGGTTTAGTCTCATGTGCGAACGGTAGCTGGTGGTGGGTCGGACGCAAGGACAGCGCGTTGAGCGGGTGTTGATGGTCAGATAAGCCCATTTTGCGCCGATCAAGGTTCTCCGGTGGCCAAATAGTGTCTTCGGATGGTCGATGCGGGTGCTTCGACGGCCAGTGAGCGTCAATTTTTCCTCGATGCGCGTCCTTCGATGACCGGTGAGCGTCCATTTTTCCCCGGTGCGCGTCCTCAGATGGCTGATGCGCCTCCATTTATCCCCACTGCGCCTCCTTAAGTAGCCGGTGCGCTTCCATTTTCACCGAACGAGCGTCCCCAAGTGACCGATGAGAGAGTCTTTTCCTCCGGTGACCAAGCATTGGGTTCCGGTGAGCGAGCAGTGGGCTCCAGTGAGCGAGGATTCGGCCCGAGTGAGCGAGGATTTCGGCTCGAGTGACGGAGGATTGGGCTCGAGTAACCGAGGACTTGGCTCGAGTAACCGAGGATTTGGCTCGAGTGACCGAAGGTTGGGCTACAGCGTGCGAGGATCGGGGCCCGGCGAGCGAGGATTGGACTCCAGTGAGCGAGCATTTTCACTCAGTGACGGAGCATTTTCCCTCAGGGAGCGTGCACTTTCCCTTAGTGCGCGAGCCTTTTAATCCGCTGAGCGATCCTCTCCCTACAAAAAAGGTCCTCGAGTCGCTGGTGAGCATCCATTTTTCCATGGGGAGGGTGGTAATCCGTGCGCTGAAAGCCTGCCCTGAGCACAGCGAAGGGCGCCCCTAAAGGACAGGCGGCTCGGCGAAGGCGCGAGCCCTGAAGGGCTCATAATCGACGCGCCGCAAGCGATCCCCGACTGGCGGACCGACGCAAGCATCGACATCCTCAACTCATGCGTTATCTGATCCTCCTGCTGTTAACGATGGCATGCGGAACACGACCTGATCGCGACCGCGAGCTCGCGGCCTGCCGGTTGATTACCCAGTCGGG
>QHWF01000945.1 GCA_003222455.1 Acidobacteriota bacterium | reverse complement strand
CCCCGCGTCACAGAACGTGACGCTGCCGGTTTACAACCTGTATTCCGTGGCGAATAAAACGCTCACCGTATCGAATGCGTTCGTCATCTCGGGCGGCGTACCGGCCGTGAGCTCGGTCGCCGACAACATCGTGCACATGCGCGCCGAATACGGCGTGGATGACGGCGTCAATGACGGCTCGGTCACCTACAACACGGTCTACGCCCCAAACGACGGCATCGTCGATCGCTACATCTCCGCGGCGTCGAACTGGTCGCAGGTCATCGCCGTGCGGGTCGCCGTGGTGGCGCGCAGCGCGCTTGCCGAAAAACCGGCTGCCGGCGCCAGTGCGCCCTGCGATACGACGACTGTGGCTCCGACATGGTCGGGCAATACCGGGGCTGCGCGGTCGTTCGACCTGTCTGCCGACGCGAACTGGAAGTGCTATCGCTACCGGGTGTTCGAAACGACCGTGCCTCTGCGCAACTGGATCTGGAAGTCGAGCTGACATGAAACGATACGCCCAAGGCAGTCTGCCGAGGCGCCGCCGCCAGCGCGGAGTGACGCTGTTCATCGCGCTGATCGTGCTGGTCGCCATGACCATGGCCGCCGTGGCCATGATGCGCTCGGTCGATACCGCGACCGTGGTCGCCGGCAACATCGGCTTCCGGCAATCCGCGGTCAACGCCGCCGACCAGGGCATCCAGACTGCCTTTGGCTGGCTCGGTGCGACCGTCGTCACCGCAGCAATCAACAGCGACGACGCAGCCAATGGCTATTTTTCGAGCGTCACTGCAGGCGAGGCGCCGGACTGGTACACCAACTCCGCCAGCTGGGCAAACGCCTCTAACCTGCCGCTTACCTGTCCTGCGAAAGGCACAAATACGGATTGCGCAGGAAACACAGTGTCCTACGTCATTCACCGCATGTGCCCGGTCGCCAATTGCGCGCCGAACGCGACCTGCGCCGGCGTCACCAACGTCTGCGGACAGACGCTATCGAGCACCGCGGTCAGCGGCGAGGGCGTGGAGCAGGGCGCGCCGAACTTCTTCACCACGCCGCCCACCACGCATTACCGCGTCACGGTGCGCTCGACCGGCCCGCGCGCCTCGATCGCCTACGTCCAAACAATGCTGCGCAGCCAATGACAGCGCTTAGGGAGAATTCCATGAGCTCCAGGAAATCGCTCGCAAAACGCCTGGTTCTTTACGGCGTGCTCGGCTGCATGGCGAGCCAGACGGCGCTCGCCGCCGTCACCGACATTTCCAGCATTCCGCTCGCGACGAGCGGCGGCGCGAACATCCTGCCGAACCTGCTGTTCGACCTCGACGACTCGGGCAGCATGCAGTGGGATTTCATGCCCGATTACGTCAGCCCCAACACTGTCGCCTCGGCGCTGCCCCAGTCCAAGCCTTGCATGTTCGACAGCAGCAACGCCACCAACCCGACGTCTTGCTCCAGCGGCTGCACGTTCGGCGGCAGCGGCTTTGTGTGCACCGCCGCGGGCGGTCCGCCCTACCAGGCGGGAGGCGCGAACGGCTTCAACGGCGTTGCCTACGATCCCAATTTCTATTATCGCCCCGGCCTCGGCTCCAACGGCCAGCCGCTCATCAATCCGCCCTCCGGCCTGCCGCTCGGCAACCCGGTGACGACCACCCTCGTCGCCGACGACATCTACTTTCACGCCCCCTTCGGCGCGAGCGTGACCAACGTCGACCTAGCCACGCAAATTGGTGAGTTGCAGTACTGCAACGGCAACGGCGTCTGCAAGCGCAACGGCGCCGACAGCGCCGGCGCGAACCTGGTGTCCGGCACGGCGTTCGACTCAGCGAGCACCAGCAACGCCATGCCCGCGGGGCAGTTCCCTTACCGCACCAATCCGGCCAATGCGAGCACGGCGATCTTCGGCCTGCCCGAGATGATGTCGATCGGTACTTTTGTGCGCACGAGCCCGAGCACTACGGTGACGGTGACAACCGTCGAGTCGCATGGACTGGTGACCAACGACCAGATTTACACAGCTACGACCAACGTGACAGCTGCCTCGTCGTGCACGACGATCACGAAGGTCGACAACAACAATTTTACCTATACAAGCAGCCTCTCGACGAGCCAGAACCCGAGCGGTTCGTACCGCAAGTGCGCAAAACTCGGCGTAGGGACCTTCGTTCGCGGCGCCACCAGCACGGTAACAGTAACCGACCTCTCGACCCCTCATGGCCTCGTTACCAGCGACGTCATCACGACCGCGAATGTCACCGGTACCGGCATGAACGTGACTGCGGCGGTCACGAAGGTGGACAACAACACGTTTACGTATCCATCCGGCAGCACCGGTGCCCAGACCAGCTCAGGCAGCTGGGTACGCACGGGCCTGTACAACGTCGGCAGCTCCGTTACCGGCACGGCAAACGCCTACGCCGTCGTTCCGGTCGAGTATTGCTCGGACGGCAACCTGACGAACTGCGCCTATGTGCTTCCCGGGAACACGCCGCCTGCCGGTTTCACCTTCCCGGCCTATGTGCGCTTCTGCCAGACGCAGGCCCAGGCGCTTGCGCCCGGCGCGGTCAGCGACTCATCCGGCACCCCCCGCTGCCGCTCCAAATACAACGAAACGACGGACCTGGTGACCGGCGTCCCCCCGAAGTACCTGTATGCCCGTCACGGCTGGTTCAAGCGCGACATCATCAAGGCCGCGGTGGGCAGCTACACCAACCGGCCGAATCGCGCCGACTGCCTCGGTGCGCCGACCTGCACGTACGCCGAGGAGATCAACAATTACGCGCGCTGGTACACCTACTACCGCACGCGTCTGCAGATGATGAAGACCTCGGTCGGCACGTCGTTCCTCTCCTTCATCGGCAACCCGACCGGCACGCCGCCGAAACCCAACTCCCTGCGCATCGGGCTGATCACCATGCACGCGCAGGACTCCGGCAGCGTCATACCGGCGAAATATCTCAAGATCAGCGATTTCAACACCACTCAGGCGTCGAACTTCTACACCAAGTTCTACACGCAGACCGCGGGCAGCTTTACCCCGCTGCAGCAAGCGCTCGCGCGCGCCGGATGGATCTACGCCGGCAAGCTCAATACCGGCCTCACCACGGGCATTCCGGCGGCGGACGATCCCATCCTGGCGGCCTGCCAGCGCAATTTCACCCTGCTGACGACGGACGGTTACTGGAACCAACTTGCGTCCTACCTGCCGCAAACGCCGGCAGCAAGGACCATCGGTAATCTCGACGCGTCGCCCTCGAGTCTCCTTGGCTCGACCCTGGTCGACCGCCCTCAGACCGTGACGCTCGACGGATCGGGCTCCTCGTCGACCACCGTCACTCCCATCTCGTCGAGCTCGGAACAGAAAATCTGCCAGGGCAACAACAATGTGGTCTTCGTTCAAGGCAACCCGGGCGGCACGGT
>QHWF01000044.1 GCA_003222455.1 Acidobacteriota bacterium | reverse complement strand
TACGACGGGGAGATCGCGTTCGCCGATCAGGCGCTCGGATCGATTCTCGATCAGCTCGAGCGCCTCGGCCGGCCGTCACGTCCAATCGTGGCCGTCGTGGGCGATCACGGCGAGAGCCTCGGCGAACACGAAGAGAAGACGCACTCGATGTTCGTGTACGAGGCGACGCTTCGTGTGCCGATGATTCTGTCGTGGCCGGATCACCTTCCTGCAGGCCGGCATGTCTCGTCGCCGGTACGCGGGATCGATCTCGCGCCGACGCTGTTGGACCTGGCCGGGCAGCCCCCCCTCGCCGGGATGCGGGGGCAGAGTCTCGTCGCGCTCATCCAGGATCGGCGTGATGCCCCGCCATCCGCCTATGGCGAGACGTATTTCCCGCTGTTCTACATGAACTGGGCGCCGCTGCGGTCCATTCAGGACGACCGCTGGAAGTTCATCGACGCGCCCGATCCGGAGCTGTACGATCTCGCGGCCGATCCACGCGAGCAGACGAACCTCGCCGCACGCGAGCCGTCGCGCGCGGCGGCCCTGCGCGGCGCGCTGGAGCAGCTCACGGGTGGCGGTGCGGGGGCGATGAGCGACCAGACGGTGGACACGGAGACAGTGCGGAAGCTGGCGGCGCTCGGCTACGTTGGTGCTGCCGGGCGAGGCACGCCGGCCGGTCCCGAAGGCGCCCGTGCGGATCCGAAGCAGATGATTGGCGTGTTCAATCGACTGCGCGAAGCGAATGCCGCCGTGCACGCGGGGCGGTTCGCTGAGGCCGAGACAATCGCCAGCGAGGTGCTGCGGCGTGATCCGCGGAATGCGTTCGCGACCATCGTTCTGGCAAATGCAGAGATGGAGCAGGGACGTTATCGCGCCGCCCTTGCGCACTATCACGCCTATGCGGAGCTCGTCCCGACCAGCGCAGAAGCGCATCATCGAAGCGCGATCTGCCTGGCGCGTCTCGGCGAGCCGGATCGTGCGTTGGCCGAGGAGGAAGCGGCGATCGCGATCGACCCGCGAGACGCGGACGCGCGCGAGCTGCGTGGCGGGCTGCTGGCCGAACAAGGAAGGATCGACGAGGCGCTGCCGGATCTGCGGGCCGCCGTGGAGATCGACTCGGGCAACGCCCCATACCGCGTCGGTCTCGCGCGGGCGCTGGTTACGGCAGGACGCCTCGACGAGGCCGAGAAGGAGATCGCCCGTGCGCTGGAGCTGCGGCCGCAGTACGCGGCGGCTCACGCGGCGTCCGGCTCGCTTGCCAGGGCCCGCAATCAGCCCGATCGGTCCGTAGCCGAATTCGAACGGGCGCTGCAGCTCGACGCCTCGCAGGACGATGTCCGGCTCGACCTTGCCGGGGCGCTCGAGCGGGTAGGACGGCAAGCAGATGCCCAAGCCGAGTATCGACGGCTTGCGACTGCGCGCGAAACGCCGATTGAGATTCGGCAGGCTGCGAAAGCCCGGCTGCGATGATCGGTCAGGCAAGACCCATCCTGCCCCTCCCGCCTTTCCCGCCCCTCCCGCCCGTATAATCACCGAAGTGATCCGTCCGTTCCGAGGCGTGACGCCCCGCGTCCATCCCACCGCGTTCATCGACGACAGCGCCCAGGTCATCGGTCACGTCGAGATTGGAGAAGAGAGCGGTGTCTGGATGTGCGCGGTCGTCCGTGGCGACGTGCACTGGATCCGGATCGGGCGGCGTTCGAATGTTCAGGATGGCGTGATCGTTCACGCGATGACCGGCACTCATCCGACGACGGTGGGAAACAGCGTGACGATTGGCCACGGGGCGGTGATCCACGGCTGCACGATCGAGGATCAGTGCCTGATCGGGATGGGCTCAATTCTGCTGAACGGATCGCACGTCGGCGCTCAATCGATTGTCGGGGCAGGCACGGTGATCCTCGAAGACATGAAGATCCCTCCGCGCTCGCTCGTTCTCGGCGCCCCGGCAAAAATCAAGCGTCTGCTGACGCAGGCCGAAGTCGCCGGGATCCAGACCTACGCGGACCGCTACGTCGAGTACCGCCTCGACTATCTCCGAGCTTGAGATTTCAGATTGAAAACAAGGCCTCCCAGCGGCACGCGCGACTTCCTGCCGGACGACATTCGCCGGCGCGAGCATGTCATCGGTGTGGTCCGCACCGTCTACGAGCGTTATGGCTTCGAGCCGATCGAGACGCCGGCATTCGAAAATATCGAGACGCTGCTCGGCAAATACGGCGAGGAAGGCAACAAACTGATTTTCAAAATCCTGAAACGGGGCGAGCACGAACGGACTGGCGAGGCCGATCTGGCGCTGCGCTACGATCTCACGGTTCCGCTCGCCCGGGTCGTCGCGCAGTATCAGAATCAGCTGCCGAAGTTCTTCAAACGCTATCAGATTCAACCGGTCTGGCGCGCGGATCGGCCGGCGCGTGGCCGGTTTCGGGAGTTCTTTCAGTGTGATATCGACGCGATCGGCTCGACGTCGACGCTGGTCGATGTCGAACTGTTGTCGTCGGCGTCCGAAGTGCTGGGCCGGCTCGGCTTCCACGACTTCGTTCTGCGCGTCAATCACCGCCGTGCGTTGACGGCGCTGCTCGAGTGTGCCGGCGTGCCGATGGAACAGCACACGGACGCGTTGATTGCGCTCGACAAGCTGGACAAAATCGGACTTGCGGGCGTCGAGCAGGAGCTCTCAGCTCGAGGCGTCGAGATCGAAGCGACCAAAGCGTGTCTGGATTTCTTCAGCGATGCGAGACGGGATGAGCCGAGTCAGGACGTGCCGCTGCAGCGGATGCGAGAATTCGTGAAAAGCCACGCCGCCGGTGCGAGCGCCGTCGATGAGCTCCGCGAGATAGTACAGCTGGCCGAAGCGACCCCGGCACAGGGACGGATTCGAATCGACCCGAGCCTCGCGCGCGGGCTGTCATACTATACCGGTGCGATCATGGAGATCGCCGTTCCGGATCTGGCCGGCAGTCTTGGCGGCGGCGGACGGTACGACAATCTCATCGGGATGTTTCTCGGTCACGACGTTCCCGCCACCGGTCTCACACTTGGCCTCGAGCGCATCATCGTCGTGATGACGGAGCGCGGAATGTTTCCCCCAGAAGTCGGACGCGGCGGTGTCGACGTGATGGTGACCCTGTGGAACGTCGAATCGCGGGCCGACGCTGTCGCGCTTGCCCGAGAGCTCCGGCAGGGCGAGCTCCGCGTCGACGTCTATCCCGACGCGGACAGGCTCGGCAAGCAATTCAAATACGCCGCGTCACGCCGCATGCCATTTGTCGCGATTGTCGGAGACGATGAGCGAGCGCGCGGCGAAGTGGCGGTGAAAGACCTGCGCAGCGGCGAACAGACGGCGGTCCCGCGCGCGGAGGCCGCGCGGTTCATCGCGAGCAGACTCGCAAATAATGGCTGAACCGTTAGGAGACTGGACACGAACCCATACCTGCGGCGCGCTGCGTGCCGACGATGTGGGCGTGGAGTCGGTGCTGCTCGGCTGGGTGCACCGGATCCGCGATCTCGGCGGCGTCACGTTCATCGACATCCGCGATCGTGAAGGCGTCACGCAGGTCGTCGTGCGCGAGAACGAGGCGCTGATGAATGCGGCGAAGCGCCTGCGATCGGAGCACGTCGTCGGCGTGAAAGGCGTGGTGCAGCGGCGGTCCGACGACACCGTGAACACGAAGCTCGCCACGGGCGAAGTCGAGCTGCTCGTCCGGGAGCTTCGCACGCTGAACGAAGCGCGGACGCCCCCGTTTCAAATCGCCGAGGACAGCCCGGTGTCCGAAGAGGTGCGGCTCAAATACCGCTATCTCGACCTGCGCCGGCCGCGGCTCCAGTACAACATCGGCCTGCGGCATCGGGTCACGATGGCCGTCCGGCGGTTCTTCGACGCGAACGGCTTCTGGGAGATCGAAACGCCGATTCTGGCGAAGTCCACACCCGAGGGCGCGCGCGACTTCCTGGTGCCGAGCCGCATTCACCCGGGCGAGTTCTACGCGCTCCCGCAATCGCCCCAGATCTTCAAGCAGATCCTGATGATCTCGGGCATGGACCGCTATTTTCAGATCGTCCGCTGCTTCCGCGACGAGGATCAGCGCGCCGATCGGCAACTCGAGTTCACGCAGATCGACGTCGAGATGTCGTTTGCGCGGCCCGACACGGTTTACGGCGTCATCGAGCCGTTGATGCAGCAGATCTTCAAGGAGATCGGCCGCGACGTGACGGTGCCGATTCGACGCATGCCCTATGCCGAAGCGATCGCGCGGTACGGATCGGACAAGCCGGACCTGCGCTTCGGTCTCGCGATCGCCGACGTGTCCGATGTGTTCCGGGACGCCGATTACCGGGTATTCAAAGAGATCGTGGCGGGCGGCGGTGTCGTTCGCGGGTTCGCCGTACCGGGCGGCAATCGATACACGGGCAGCCAGATCAAAGCCCTCGTCGATCAGGCCAAACAGATGGGCCTCGCCGGTTTGATGTGGGTGCGTCCGGGCGAGCCGCCGGTCAGCGCCGTCAAGGGCCTGAACGAGGCAACACTGCAGCGTGCGCTCGCGCAGGCGGACGCGCGGCGAGACGATCTGCTGGTGATGGCGGCGGGAGCGGCAGACGGAACGTCGAAGCTGCTGGGCCAGTTGCGGCTGGTGATCGCGAAGAAGGAGAATCTCGTGCCGGCGGACTCGTACGCTCTCCTCTGGGTCACCGAGTTTCCGCTGCTCGAGTACCACGAGGAAGACGGCCGCTGGTATTCGATGCACCATCCATTTACGTCGCCGCTCGACGAAGACCTCGACCGGCTGGAAAGCGATCCCGGCAGCGTCCGGGCCAAGGCGTACGATCTGGTGCTCAACGGGAGCGAGATCGGCGGTGGGTCGATCAGGATTCACGATGCGCGGCTGCAAGCACGGCTGTTCCGGCGTCTCGGCATTTCAGACGAGGAAGCCAGGGTGCGGTTCGGCTTTTTCCTTGAAGCGCTGGAGTACGGCACGCCGCCTCATGGCGGCATCGCGCTCGGCGTGGACAGGATTGTGGCGACCCTCGCCGGCGAATCCTCCATTCGCGAAGTCATTGCGTTTCCGAAAACCGCGAACGCCCTGGATTTGATGGCGGGCGCTCCGTCGCCGGTCGATGCGAGGCAGCTGCGAGAGCTGCACTTGAAACCGCAGGGGTAGCGGCGTATAATACGCATGTTAACTCTTTGTAACAGAAGGAGATAGCCGCGGCAAGCCACTCAATGAAACGCATTACTGTCCCCGAGGAAGGGATCGAGACGCTGTTCGGCTCGTACGACGAGAATCTCAAGCACTTCGAATCGCTCTTCAACGTCCGCATCCGCACGCACGGCCACGATCTCCTGGTCGAAGGCGAGTCCCCGAATCTCGACAAGGTCGATCGCATGGTCGATCAGCTGTCGTCACTGGTTCGCGACGGCTACAAGCTGTCAAACGCCGACGTGAAAACGGCATCGGCGCTGATGGCCGAAAACGGTGCGGTCGACCTGCGGGATCATTTCCTGAAAGGCAGCGTTGCGACGGCCGGCAAGCGCCGCGTTGCGCCGAAAACGGCGAATCAGCGGCGCTATCTCGACGCGATCGATCATCACGACATCGTGTTCGGCATCGGGCCGGCGGGAACAGGGAAGACGTACCTCGCGATGGCGCAGGCGGTGACGTTTCTCGTCGCCAAGAAAGTGACCCGCATCATCCTCGCGCGTCCGGCCGTCGAAGCGGGGGAGAAGCTCGGGTTCCTGCCTGGCGATCTGCAGGAAAAAGTGAATCCGTACCTGCGGCCGCTGTACGACGCGCTGTATGACATGCTCGACGTCGAACGCGTGGCGCGCTACATCGAACGGGGCACCATCGAGATCGCGCCCATTGCCTTCATGCGCGGCCGGACGCTGAACGACTCGTTCGTCATTCTCGACGAAGCGCAGAACACCACGTCGGAGCAGATGAAGATGTTCCTGACGCGCCTCGGGTTCGGCGCCAAGGCCGTCATCACCGGGGACGTGACGCAGATCGATCTCCCCACCGGGCGGACGTCGGGGCTGGTCGAGGCCATGAAGGTGGTGAGCGCCATCGACGGCATTTCCTTTATTCACTTCGACGACCGCGACGTCGTGCGCCACAAGCTGGTGCAGCAGATCGTGAAAGCCTACGAATCGTTTTCCAACGGCAATGGCCGCGCCCGATGACGACAGCCGGCGGACGCTGCGCGTGCTCGTGGCCGACGAGCGCGGCCGCAGCCTGCGTGCCGGCGCGCTCACATCCTGGCTCCGCCGCGTCGCCCCTGCCGCCGCTCGGGGCACCGTCAGCATCGCCCTTGTCAGCACCGGGCGAATCCGCGCGCTGAATCGGACGTACCGCCATAAAGACTCCGCGACGGACGTCCTGTCGTTTCCCGCCGCTCGAGCGGGCGGTCGCACAGACGGTCCGGAGGCCGGTCACGCGCGAAGGCTGAGCACGACAGTCCTGAAGAGCCCGGATGCGAGCGAGCGCCTCGCCGCCGGTGTTCTCGGAGACATCGTCATCGCACGGGATGTCGCGAAACGTCAGGCGCGCGAGGCGGGGCACAGCGAAACGACCGAGCTGCGGGTCCTCGCGCTGCATGGCCTCCTGCACCTCCTGGGATACGATCACGAACGCGACAGCGGAACTATGGACCGGATCGAACGGCGGCTGCGCCGTCAGGGTGGTTTGCGCGAAGGTCTGATCGAGCGTGCGGGTTCGGATCGCCGCTCCGCGGCGGGACCAGCGCAGGCCGTCGGTCCTCGCGAGCCTCGAGCTCCCAGACGATGATCCCGCTCGGCATTTTCCTGCTGGCGTGCGCGGCCGTCTACCTTGGTGCCATCGACGCGGCGTTCAGCGCCCTGATGCGCCTCTCGCTGCGCCTGGTGGCGGAGCGCACGAACCGTCCCGGCGCGCTCAGCGAGTACCTTGACGATCCGCTCTTGTTGTTCGCGCCGGTGCGGCTGCTTCTCGGTCTGGTGACCGGTGCTGCGACGGCGTTGCTGGCGCGCGTCCTGGGAGTGGACACGCAGACACTGCCGCTGGTGATCGTCGCCGTGGCGGCGTTCGTCCTCTTCTGCGAGCTGCTGTTGCCGCTCCTGATCGTGGGCCGCGATCCCGAGCGCGTCCTCGAGGTTCTGCTGCCGACCTTCAGGCCGCTGGCGCGCACGCTCGGCCCGCTGACACGCAGCATCGCCCGATCGATCGCGAGCACGAGACGGGGCAACGGCGCGGCCATGCCGCCGGACGAAACCGCGGAACAGGCCAACGAAGTGGCGAAGGCCTACATCGACACCGCCGAACAGGAGGGACTCATCGCGGGAGAAGAGCGGCGTCTCCTTCAGAGTATCGTCGACTTCGGCGATGCCCTCGTTCGCGAGGTCATGACGCCGCGGCCGGATATCGTCGCCATCGGCGCGACTGCGACGATTGGCGATCTGCGGGCGCTGTTTCGCGAGCAGGAGTACTCACGTTTTCCGGTCTATCGCGAGAGCCTCGACAACATTGCCGGTTTCGTGTTCGTGAAGGATCTGGTGGCGCTCAGCGTGGCGGACGATTCGCGGCCGATCACCAGCCTGCTGCGGGCGGCGGTGGTCGTACCGGAAACGAAGCGCGTCCCGGAGCTGCTGAAGCAGTTTCAGCGGCAGCAGACCCAGTGTGCGCTCGTGGTGGACGAGTACGGCGGCACCGCCGGCCTCGTCACGATCGAAGATCTGCTGGAAGAGATTGTCGGCGAGATCCGCGACGAATACGATGTCGAGAGCGAGCCGATTGTCGAAGAAGGCGATGGCCGGTTCGTGTTCAACGGCAAAGTGAGCATCGACCAGATGGTGCAACGGCTGAACGTGCACGTCGAGCGCGAGGGATTCGAAACCGTCGGCGGCTACCTGCTGTCGCAGATCGGCCGCGTGCCCAATGTCGGCGAACGGTTCCAGATCGACGGCCTGGCCGTGGAGATTCTCGACGCGCAGCGGCGCCGGATCAACATGGTGCGCATCGTGAAAACCGAGGTGACCGAGCCGGCTGGAGAGAACGCCAGGTGAGGCGCCCTCTCACCATTCGTGAGGCGCCGCGGGTGCACGAAGGACACGAATATGAAGTGTCAGCCTTCGTCGCCATTGGGATTGATCCTTTGTGTCCTTGGTTGCCTTTGTGTCCCTTGTGCTGAATGAAATCCGGTTTCGTCTCCCTGATCGGCCGTCCCAATGCCGGAAAATCGACGCTGCTGAACCGGCTGGTCGGCACCAAGCTCGCGATTGTCTCCGACAAGCCGCAGACGACCCGTACCCGCATTCTAGGCGTGCGCAACTTCATACGTGAAGCGCCGTATAGCGGTCCCGACGCACAGGTGGTGTTTCTCGACACGCCGGGTATTCATCGGCCGCTGCACCGGATGAACGTCCGCATGGTCGACGCGGCGGTCGAGACGATGCGCGACGTCGACGTGCTCGGCCTCGTGATTGACGCGGCCGAACCGGTGGGACGAGGCGACAGGTTCGTGCTCGAGCTCGTCAAGGACGCCGCCCCGCCGGTCTTTGCGATCCTGAACAAAATCGACCTGATGAAAAAGCCGCGGCTGCTGCCGCTCATCCAGCAGTACAGCGAGCTGGGGCGGTTCGCGGAAATCATCCCCGTCTCCGCAGCGACCGGCGACAACGTCGACCGGCTCGAACGCGCCATCGTCGATCGGTTGCCCGAGGGCGATCCGCTCTATCCAGCCGATTACCTGACGGATCAGCCCGAGCGGTTCTTCGCCGCCGAAATCGTGCGCGAGAAGCTGCTGCAGCTCACGCATGCCGAAATTCCCTTCTCGAGCGCGGTCGTGGTCGACCGCTTCGAGGAACCGGAGGTCGCCACGGGAGTGCTCCGCCTGTTCTGCACGATCGTCGTGGATCGTGAATCGCACAAGCCGATCGTCCTCGGACGAGGCGGCGCCATGATCAAACAGATCGGAACGGCGGCCCGGGAAGACCTGGAACGGTTCTTCAAGACGCGCGTGTTTCTCGACCTCCACGTCCGCGTGAAGTCCGAGTGGCGCGAGGACGAACGCGTACTCAACGAACTGGGTCTGAAGTAGGATAGTACCCCGCCTCAGGATGCCGCTTTACACTGCCGACGCGTTGATTCTCAGGACCTACAAACTCGGTGAAGCCGATCGCATCGTCGTGTTCCTGACGCGCGATCGGGGCAAGAAGCGCGGCGTGGCAAAGAACGCGCGGCAGAGCCGCCGCCGTTTTGGCGGTGCGTTGGAGCCGCTGACATATGGCCGGGTCGGCTACCTGGAGCGAGAACGCCATGAGCTGGTTCAGGTGCACTACGTGGAACCGGTGCGCTCGCCGCTGACGGCGACCGAAACCGATGCCCTCGGTTACGTGGAATACTTTGCCGAGCTGATCGACGAGTGGGCGCAGGAAGCCGACCCGAACGAGACGCTGTTCCGGCTCGGAACGTCGATGGTCGATGCGATGGCCGCAGGCGTTCCGAGTGTGCCACTGGCGCGCTACTTCGAGTACTGGCTGCTGCGCCTGCAGGGCGTCTACGAACCGGATCCGCACCTGTCGGACGACGCGCGGACATTTCTCAGCGAGGCGCGCACCGCCAGTCCGTTGGCCGTGGGCAAGCTCTTGGTGTCGCGGCGCACGCTGGGGGAGCTCGAGACGGCGCACCGGACGGCGATTGCCATGCATCTG
>QHWF01000947.1 GCA_003222455.1 Acidobacteriota bacterium | reverse complement strand
GACACCTGCTTCAGCGCCGACCACAACATGTTCGACGCGAACAACAGCATCTATTTCGGCATGAACGGCGCCGTCGGCTGGATCGACGTTGACGCCTGGGACAAGACCCACGATGCCGAAGCGTCGCAGGGCTGGTGTCCGGCCGTGCTCGATACTAACGGCGACGGTAAGATCACGCAGGGGTGGACGGAGCCCGATCGGCCGATCGATCCCGCCAAGGATCACCGGATCGACTTCGGCTGCTACTCGGTCGCGGTCAACCCCAAGGACAACAGCCTATGGTGCTCCGGGATCGGCCGAGGGCAGAAGCGGCTGATGCGCCTCGAGCGCGGAACCAACCCGCCGTTGACCTGTAAGGCCGAGTTCTTCGAGCCGCCGCCCAGCCTGCCGATCGAAGCCTTCGGATCGGGCGGCGTCGAGGCGGATCACCAGGGCGTGGTTTGGCAGAACTGGCGCTCGAGCGGCCACTTCTCGGCGTTCGACCGCAGCAAGTGCAAGACAACCAGCGATCCGAAGTCGACCGGCCAGAGCTGCCCCGAAGGGTGGACGTTCTATCGCAAGAACGATCCGACCTGGGATGGCAGTCCGTTCCATTCGAACGAGAGTTATCTGACGCACATGGACGTTCACGACGTCCTCGGCCTCGGCAAGGATGCGCCGATGTACGGGTCGAACAACACGGACGCGTTCGAGGTCATCAACCCCGTCACCAAGCAGTTCGTGACGCTGCGAGTCCCTTATCCGCTCGGGTTCTTCCCGCGCTCGGCGAACGGCCGCATCGACGATCCCAAGACGGGCTGGAAGGGCAAGGGCCTCTGGTCCAGCTACTCGACATACGCCACCTGGCACATCGAAGGCGGGAAGGGTGAAGGCGGTCCGGGCGTGTTGCCTAAGGCCGTGAAGTTCCAGATGCGGCCCAATCCGCTGGCGAAGTAACGGAGGTCGATAAGAAGCATTAGCGACCTGCGGTCAACGGAGCGTCCGTTCAAGTAGCTGACGATGTCCCGTTGGTGCGCCGTTCGCTGCGCCGACGCGCCTACGGGTTCTTCCCGGCCACTGTCATTCCAATAACGTCGCTTGGCAGCGCCGGGGTGTATTTCGGCAACACACTCGCCTTCGTGGCCTGCTCGAAATCGTAGCCGTAGCCAAGCAACTGCCCTTCGCTAAACGCCCGGCCGAAGAAAGAAATCGTCACCGGCAAGCCCGACCACGCGGGAAAACCGCTCTCATTGGCGAGGTTCGTCGGACTGTCGGTGGGCGCCGGAAGGCCATCGGGCTTGATGTACTGAGCCGGACGCGGCGACGTTGGATAGAGGATCGCATCTAGCCGGTATTTTTCAAAGAGGGCCATCACCGCGGCTTTTGTCGACACGAGCGCCTCGTTCTTCGCGGCAATGTAAGAGGGATCGGTCAAGTCGAGCGCTACCGACGCCGTGTACTTGAGTGCGACTGCTTTCTCCGGACTGCGGTAGCCCGTTTTCGGATCGTTGGCACGCGCGACGATCTCGTCGAGCGTCTTGGGGAATTGCGGCTCGGAGGTTTTCAGATAGTCGGCGATCTGTGCCTTGAATTCCGCGTACGTCACGATGTTGTAAAGCGCGCCCTTCGATTGGAGGATGTAGTCGGGATACTTAATCGGGTCGACGACGGCCGCGCCGAGCTTCTTCAGCGTCGCGATGGCGGCCTCCACGATCACATCGGTGCCGGCATCCTTCCCCATAAAGTCCCGCGCGATCCCGACGCGGGCACCTTTGAGGGCGCCCGTCTTCAGGTACTTCGTGTAATCGCGCTCGAATTTCCCCTCGCTCTTCTTCGTCGCATCGTCGGCGGGATCGACGCCCGTCATGACCCCCAATGCCACCGCCACATCGTAGACGCTGCGTGCCATCGGTCCGCCCGTGTCGAACGACAGCGCGAGCGGCACGATGCCCGCGCGGCTGAGCAGCCCGTGCGTCGGCTTCAGACCGACAATTCCGTTGGCTGATGACGGGCCACGGACAGATCCGCCGGTATCGGTGCCCAAGCCGAATTGCGCGAACGCGGCGGCAATGGCCGCCCCTGTTCCGCCGCTCGATCCTGCGGGACCGTGCAGGAGCTCGTGAGGGTTCTTGGTCTGCCCGCCCGCGGAGCTCGCGCCGTTGGGAACCGATCCAGCCTTGATAATCGCGGGGTCGGTCGCGCCGCTGACGCTTCCGCCACTGCCAGCGAACTCGCTGAGGTTCACCTTGCCAAGCACAATGGCGCCCGCCTCCCGCAGCTTCTTCACCATGAACGCGTCTTGTTTGGCCATATGGCCCTCGAGCAACTGCGAGCCTGCTGTCGTCGGCATGTCGACGGTGTCGTAGTTATCCTTCAAGACGACGGGGATGCCATGCAGCGGTCCGCGCACGTGGCCGTTCTTGCGTTCGACATCGAGCTGCCGCGCCTCGTCGAGCGCTTTCTTGTTCAACGTGATGATCGCGTTGATGGCCGGGCCCTTCTTGTCGTACGCCTCGATCCGCTTGAGGTACGCGCTTACCAATGTCTCGGACGTCAACGTTCCGCTGGCAAGTGCCGCGTTCAAATCGGCGATTGTAGCGGTCTCGATGTTCAGGCCGGCCGCGCGCGCGGGCACGTACAGCGCGCTGGCGAGCACAAACGATGCGAGCACTGAATACAGCACGGATTTCATGCGCATAGTGTCCTCTCTCTCTCCTGAGGCCCCTAATGTCCCGTCCATCGGCCGAGCTCGACCAAGCCTGTCCTCGCGGACGCCACGCCGTCCGCTCGCCGTACTTGAGCAAGCCGCCGAGTCTCAGCCGCCGACGGATCCGGCCCTCGAAACGACAGAGGGCCCGACGCGTTCGATCAGCTCATTCCTCGGCCCTTGATGATTGCGCTCGCGATGATAGTGACCGACAAATTCCGTGACCGCGTGTCCGAAATGGCGCTCGCCTAGCCGGCAGCCCCGGTGCATTCGCGCCTTCGAGGTGAAAGAACATCACGAATCCACGCGGCACCGAGCAGCGGATTGCCAAGACAGCCTCCGCTCCAGGCTCTAGCTGACCGTTTGGCGGAGGATTCAGGTGCGTCAGCGTCAATGTGCCTGGTACCGAGCTGCCGGGGATTATCACCGTGTAACGCACCGGTTCCTGGAGGTCTGCCGCGGGCTGGCCGACGACACGGCTCGTCTCTAGAACGGTCGCCACGAATCCGAGAAGCA
>QHWF01000948.1 GCA_003222455.1 Acidobacteriota bacterium | reverse complement strand
TCCGTCGTGACCGAGCCGTTGAAGCTGCGAAAGCTCCGGCCCGCCTCGATCGTGATACTGCCGGCGTCCGCAACGTCGGTACTCTTCGCGGTGAGCTGGCCACCGTCCGTGAGCAGGATGTTCGAGGCCCGCAGGATGACGTCACCACCCGAGCCCGTGCTCTGCGCATTCGTAGACAGACGGCTCGAGCGGCCGGTGACGGGGTCGCGGCCGGTGAGAAACACCAGGTCGCGCGCGGTCACCATGACCGTTCCGCCGGCGCCCGCCGTTTGCGTGCCGCTATCAATGCGCGATCCGCCGGTGAGCGTCAATTGCCCTACGTCGGCGACGATGTTGCCGGCACGGCCGGTGCCTGCGGTGGCGGTCGCGAGGATGGACGACGCGTCGGAGGCGGTGAAGCTCGGCGTGGAGATCGAAAGGCGGCCGGCATTGCCGCTGGCAGTCGTGTCGCTTTGAATGGCAGCGTTGCCGCCACTGCCAGCTCCTGAGACCGAGATCGACTCCCTCGCCTTGATTGTGACGGTGCCGCCGGCGCCCTCGGCCCGGGTACTGCTGTCGACAGTGGCTCCCCCGGTCAGCGTCAGGCGAGCGACGTCAAGAGTCACCTCCCCCGCGCCCCCTCTTCCCGACGTCAATGTGGAAATTTTGCCGCCGTCCATGCTCAAGATCGGTGTCGAGATCGCGACGCTGCCGGCTTGGCCGTCGCCACCTGTGAAGCTCGACACCGAGCCGTTGCTGGCCACCGAGATCGCCTCGTGGGCCGTCACTCGCACGTTGCCTCCATTTCCGCCGAGAGACGTCGTGCTCGTATCGATGAAGGCGTTATTGGTCAGGGTCAACCGTCCCGCATCGATTGTGATGTCACCGGCCTTGCCGTCGCCGAGCGTGGACGCGGTGATCGCACCGTCATTCATATTCATGTCCACGGGAGTGAGTATCGTGACGGGGCCCGCTTCACCGGTGGCGTCACGCCCCGCCAGGGTACCGATCGCGCTCTGTCGCCCGCCGACGTTCCGGCCTCCGACAAAAATCGAGTCCGTCGCGGTCACCGAGATTGAGCCACCTTGACCGGACCTAGACGTCTGAGCAGAAAGCAACGCGCCGCCAGTGACTCGCACGGTGCCGGCGCTCGCGACGACGTCACCGCCGCGCCCAGCGCCGAACGTGCCCGCGCTTATCTGCGAGTTATCTATGTCGAGATCGCCACGCAGCAGGAGTTCGATCCCTGTCTTCGCGCCGGGACTATCGCCCGTGTTCGCTCCGATGAGCGAGCCGTCACTCACTATCAATCGTCCACCGCGGATGCTGACGGTTCCCGCTGGATCGCCGCTCGTGAAGAGGAACGAGTTAGCGATCGCGATCGAACCGAGGCGCGCGAAGTCTCCGAGATTCAGATTCGGGCTTTGGGTAACCGGGTCGAAGGCCACCGTTCCGGGAGCGCCGACGCTGGTGATGTTGATCCGTCCACCTTGCGCCAAGAGGATGGCGTCGCGGATCTCGACATCTCCGCCGACGAATGACAGAGACTTTCCCGGTGGAACCTGGAACTGACCCTGAAACGAAATTTTGGCCGGTGTCGGGCTGAGGAAGCCGAACGCCGCTGGCTCCGCCACCGTGAGCACGCTCTGCTTGCCGAGGTTGGCGTGGAAGACGCCGCCGTCGGCGAGGCGGATGAAGTCAGCAGTGCTGACGTGAAAGGACCCGCTGACATCGAGGCTCGCGTTCGGGCCGAACATCACGCCTCTCGGGTTGAGGAGAAAGAAGTTCGCGCCGGGGATCGCGGAGCGCAGCAGGCCGTCGATCGAGGACGGGCTGCCTCCCGTCACACGGCTCAGGATGTTGCCGATCGACGCCGGCCCCGTGAAGGTCGCGCTCTCCGAGGTGCCCACGTTGAACTGGCCAAAGCTGTGAAAGAGATTGCGGCCGCGGATCTGGCCGAGGTCGGCGCCGATCGTGAAATTCGGGCCGGTGAGGGTCAGGCGCGGACCCAGACTTCCGTCGGTGGTGATCTGGGTCTGGGCGCAGAGCGGCGTGGACGAGAAGAGCGCGCCGACGAGTGTCACGATTCCAGCACACCACCGGCACGCCCGCGTGCCTGCGAACTCCCCGGACTTTCGGATCACGGTCGAGCTCATGAGCGTCTCCTGGTGTCGCGTCGAGAGCTCCGAAGCCTCGCCGAGAGCGCCTATCCTACTCCAAGACCATCGCTTGCGGGAACCCCGGCGCTTGACTACGCCTGCGCTGC
>QHWF01000944.1 GCA_003222455.1 Acidobacteriota bacterium | reverse complement strand
GCTGGGAGCCGCGCAGAACGCGTAATCCACGATGATCTTGATCACCCGTGAGCGCGGCCCCGCGAACATCGCTCGTCGTGGCGCTGGCCGCAGATGAATCGGCGTACGAGCCTCGACCGGTTCGGCCGTCCTGGTGCAGTCGTGGTATACCTTCGACGCACATTTCTATACGTCCCTGGAACGACACCAAGCGAAAGTAGCGCCGTCGTTGCCTCTGGCGGCGTCGACTATCACGAGGAGTCGGACAATGCGAACTCACAATCTGTGGACGGCCGTGTTGCTCGCAGCAGCGGTCACGGGCGGCGCGCTCACATCGCTGACGCCGGCGCCCGCTGCGCAGACGCCGGCGCCCTCCATCCCCATGCAGGGCGCGGGGGCAGGCAGCAACGAAGCCGCGCTGCCGTTTCGCGCGGCGAAGACGGGCGGCAACTACATGCACAACTTCTACTTTCCACCGGGTCTGTCCGCCACACCGTGGTGGCCCGACTGGTCGCCCGATGGAAAGTGGATTGCCGTGAGCATGGAGGGTTCGATCTGGAAAGTCGATCCGGCGACGGGCGCCGCTTTCGAGCTCACCTGCAACGGGCGCTATCACTCATCGCCCGATTGGTCGCCCGACGGTAAATGGATCATCTATACCGCCGAAGAGAACCTGAAATCCATCCAACTCGAAATCCTCGACGTCGGAACGGGCGAGACGCACGCGCTGACCAACGACGAGCACATCTACACCGATCCGGTGTTCTCACCCGATGGCACGCAGGTGGCCTACGTGTCGACGGCGCCGCAGGGATACTTCAACGTGTACGTGCGGCCGATCAGGAACGGACAGTGGAACGGCCCGCCCGCAGCCATCACGACAGACCACTCGTTCGGCAAGGATCGCCTCTACTTCGGGGACTTCGACCTCCATATCTCGCCGGCATGGATGCCGAACGGCCGCGAGCTCCTGATCGTCTCGAACAAGGACGTCGCGTTGGGTTCGGGCAACGTCTACCGCATTCCCGCGCGCGCGCGCGGCCTCGACGAGGGCAAAGTCGTGCGGGCCGAACAGACGCTGTATCGCGCGCGTCCCGACGTGTCGATCGACGGCAGGCGTTTCATCTACTCGTCGACGGCCGGCGCGGCCGACCAATACAACAACCTCTACGTCCAGCCGACCGATGGCGGCGAGCCGTACAAGATGACGTTCTTCGACTACGACGCCTTCCATCCGCGCTGGTCGCCCGACGGAGAGTGGATTGCCTTCATCTCGAACAAAGATGGGCTGCCGCAGCTGACGCTGCTCGAGACGTACGGCGGCGAGCAGCGAACCGTTCGCATCACGGATCGCCGCTGGAAGCGCCCCATGGGCGTGCTCTCGGTGCGCGTCCTGGACGATGCCACCGGTGCCCGGACAGGAGCGCGGGTGCATCTGGCCGCGTCGGACGCCAAGGCCTACGTACCGTCGGATGCCTACGCGCGTGTCAGCGCCATCGGCGATCGCATGTTCCACTCGACCGGTGTGGTCCGCGTGGAAGTCCCCCCGGGCAGGGCCACGCTGGACATCGTGAAGGGCTTCGAGTACGCGCCCGAGCGCGTCGCGATCGACGTCAAAGCCGGTGAAACCGTCTCGACAACCGTGCGGCTGAAGAAGATCACCGAGCTGGCCGACCTGGGATGGTATGGCGGCTCGACGCACGTGCATATGAACTACGCCGGCAACCTCCACAACACGCTGGAGAACCTGATGATGATGTCCGAGGCCGAAGATCAGGACATCGTCAACGAACAGATAGCCAACAAGGACAACCGGATTCTCGATTACCAGTATTTCGTGCCGGGCGGCGGCCCGCATCCGCTGTCGCAGCCCGATCGCGTCCTCGTGGTCGGGCAGGAGTACCGGCCGCCGTTCTATGGCCACGTGTTCATGTTCGGGATGCGCGAAGAGCCTGTATCCGAGCAACACGGACATGTTCCGCAAGGCGAAGGCCCAGGGTGCCACGGTCGGCTACGTGCACGGCCACTTCGGTGAAACGGATCCGATCAACGCGGGGCTCGGCGGCGCCAAGGGGTTCATGGTCGATGCGGCGCTGGGCACGACGGACGCGATCGAGTGGTCCGACGCGGGCCGCGGGTTGTTCGCGCCGTGGTACGCGGTGCTCAACAACGGCTTTCGCGTCACGGCGACCGGCGGCGAGGATTCGATCAGCAGCATGCACCAGAGCAAACTGGTCGGCTCGGTGCGCACCTACATTTACACCGGCGCGAGGGGCCTCGACATGCACGCGTGGTTCCAGGGCCTTCGCGAAGGGCGCGCCATGGTCACTACCGGCCCGCTGGTTCTGATGAAGGTGAACGGCATGCTGCCAGGCGACGAAGTGAAGCTGCCGCCAGGTGGCGGCGAGATAGAAATCTCAGGATGGGTGCGATCGATTGTTCCCGTCGATCAGGTGTCGCTCGTCTTCAACGGCGACGTTGTCGAGAAAATTCCGGTGAGCGGCGATCGCAAGTCGGTCGACTTCACGAAGAAAGCCAGGGTGACCAGAAGCGGCTGGTATCACCTGCGTGCCGAGGGTGCGCCCGCCGATCGGTATCCACTGGACACGCGCTACCCGCAGGGCTTTACGAATCCAATCTGGGTGACCGTCGGCAACCAGCCCGTGCGCAGCAAGGCCGCCGCCGACTACTCGATCAAGTGGATTGACATCCTCGAATCCATGGCCCGGCAGTGGCCGGGATGGCGATCCGAGAAGGAAAAGAGCCACGTGTTCGCGCAATTCGAAGAAGCACGAACGGTCTACCGCCGGCGCGCGGCTGAAGCTGGCGCGGCGCCCTCGTCGGCAAGGTAGGTCCTGATGGGAACGTCACGATCGAACGCAAAGGCCGCAAAGACCGCAAAGAATGAACGGTATTTCTTAGCGGCCTTCGCGGCCTTTGCGTTCCAGCGCGCGTCAGTTAAGGCATAATCTCCACACATTCGACACACTTGCGTCAGTCTTCGTCGGTAACGTTGTTCGGCTGCACCGACACAAGTGGGCCGACCAACCTGGAGGGGGATCATGCTTCGCCATCTTTCGATGCGCGTTGCGGCCGTGCTTCTGGCGTTGACGTGGCCGACGGGGGCGATCGCGCAGCAGAACGCGACCGTCGTGGGTACTGTCGTTGATGAATCCATGGCGGTGCTGCCCGGCGTCACGGTGACGGCGACCGATCTGGCGACGGGGCGCGTGCTGACCGCCATGTCGAGCGAGCGCGGCGAGTACCGCCTGCAGAACATGCCGCCTGGCAAGTACTCGATGGCCGCGGAGCTCTCCGGCTTCGGCACGGTGAAG
>QHWF01000943.1 GCA_003222455.1 Acidobacteriota bacterium | reverse complement strand
AGGTGCTTTCCGCGCGGCCGATGCGGACGATGACGGTCACGGCCAGATTCCGGTTCTGATATGCAGCGACCACGGCCGTCACGGAGGATTTGGCGGATCGATTACACGAACCGGGTCCTGCTCGCGGTCGTGCAGCTGGGTGTCGCGGCCGGGGCTTTGCTCGTCGCACAGGAGCCGGCGCAGACGCCCAGCTTCCGCAGCGGGGTAAGTCTGGTGCTCGTCGACGTCGTCGTTCGCGATCGAAGCGGCGCGGCAGTCACGGGCCTTCGTGGCGACGATTTCGAGCTGTTCGAAGACGGCGTGCGACAGCCGATTGTCAGCTGTGCCTTCGAGAGCATCGGCAGAGATGCTCCCGCGATTGCCGGCGCGTCGGCGCTGGCGGGTGCCGGTGCCCGCGGAGCGCAGACGCCGCTCGCTGTCCCATCAGCCGATGCGACGGGCGTCTCTGCGCCGGCGGCCGCGGCCGACGTCCCGACGCATCCGCTGACTTCGGACGAAGTCGTCCCGACGCATCCGCTGACTTCGGACGAAGTCGCCGGTCATCGCCTGCTCACGCTCGTCTTCGACACCAGCTCGATGCAGCCGGACGAAGTGCAGAAAGCGATCGATGAGGCGGTGAAATGGGTGGACGGACAGATGACCGGTGCGGACCTCGTGGCGGTCGCCGCGATCAACTCGAGCCTGCAGGTCCTGACGGATTTTACCAGCAGCAGGGAGCGATTGCGTTCGGTGCTGTCGGCTTTTTCAGCGACTGACGGCACCGCGTTCACGCCGGTGGACGCGAGCACGTCATCTGCGGACGAGGCAGCGCAGACGGGGATAGCCGATTCAATCGATCAGAGCGCTCAGGAGCTCGACACCTTCAACAACGACGTCCGCCTGCGCGCGCTCAAGACGCTCGCCGAGGCGCTGCAACCGATTCAGCAGAAGAAGGCGATCATCTATTTCAGCTCGGGGATGCAGCGCAGCGGCACCGACAACCAGGTGGAGCTGCGCGCAGCGGTGAACGCCGCCGTGCGCGCGAACGTCGCGATCTATCCGGTGGATTCACGGGGCTTGCAGGCTGTCGTGCCAGGAGGTGGGGCGCACCAGGCGAGTCGCGGCGGTCTGGCGGCGTTTACGGGCAGCGCCGCCGCCGACCAGTCCGGGCAGCTCACGGCGCAACAGGAGACCCTCACATCGCTCGCATCCGACACAGGCGGAACCGCGTTTACCGACACCAACAGTTTCGGTGACGCCTTCTCGAAGGTTGAGCGCGACATCTCCTCGTACTACATCCTCGGATTCTCGAGCGCGAACACGAGCAGGGACGGGCGGTTCCGCCGTCTGACGGTCAGGATTCGGAATCGTTCCAACCTCAAAGTAGAGGCTGAAGACGGCTATTACGCCGAACGCGACTTCGCGCACACGGCGAAAACCGATCGCGAGGTCCAGCTGCAGGAACAGCTGGCGACGCCGATTCCAGCCACCGACGTGCCGCTGCTCGTGACCGCCGGCTGGTTCCGGCTGACGACCGCCAGGTACTACGTGCCGATCTCGCTCGTCGTGCCGGGGTCGGCGGTCCCGGTCACGAGGGGAAAAGGGACACTCGACGTTGCCGGCTTCATCAGAGATGAGCGCGGGTTTCCGGTTGGACGAATCCGCGACACCCTGACCGTGCCACCCGCCGAGACCGGCGATGGGCTTGCGGCGAAGCAGGTTCTCTATGAAACTGCGGTGACGCTTCCACCCGGCCGCTTCTCCGTGAAGGTCGTCGTTCGAGAGAATGCGGACGGTCACATGGGCACGTTCGAAACGCCGCTCGTCGTTCCCGAGCTGAAGCAGGCGCCGGTCAAGGTGAGCTCGGTGCTGCTCAGCACCCAGCTTCAGCGTCCGACCGGGCGGAAGAGCAGCAGCCCTCTGGTTCGCGACGGCATCGAGCTCGTGCCGAACCTGACGCACATCGTCGGCCGCAATCAGACGTTGTATTTCTATTACGAAGTGTACGA
>QHWF01000036.1 GCA_003222455.1 Acidobacteriota bacterium | reverse complement strand
CCACGATCGCACTGATGAGGAACAGGAGCCGCGTCCGAAGAGTCATTGCCGTGGACGAGGCTTCGCCGGCTCAGGCCGGATCCACACATTCGAGAGATTCCAGGCGCCCGAACCGAGCACCACCGGCCCGCTCCACGATTCGACGCGCTCGCCAACCGCGTAGAGCTCGCGGATGTGAACGAGCGGAACGATCACCGCATGCTCGAGCAGCGCCCGCTCCACATTGAGTACCGCGCCGACCGACGTGTCGGCGCCAGCCATCGCGCCCATCCCGGCGAGGGCCTCCACACGCGGACCGAATCGGGTCAGCGCGGCCGACAGCGCTCGATCCGGTGTGGTCGCGTCGAGTTTGATTCGAACCAGCCGCGCGTCGGGACGCGGGGCGAGACCCGACGGCGCCTGCACGATGCTGGTCACGCCCGCCTCGCGCGTGTCAACGGACACACGCGCGGCGATCTCCTGTGCGACGGCGTCCGAGGCATCGACTCTCAAGACGAAGGTGCGCCGTTCGAGCGGCACCGTCGCGGCGGCTGTTCTTGAAACGGCAGGCCGTGGGTCGGTGACGAACGCCGGCGCATAGCCGCTCAGCCACGAGGGAAGCAACCCCACGGCGGGTTCGCCCTGTCGTTGCAGCAGGATGGTCGCCAGTGCGGACCGATCGATTGACGCCGCAATGATGTGGCGGACTGGTTCATCATTCGGACCTGACCGATGGGGCTCGAACACGATGGCGAGCAGTTCGATCGGTTGCGACACGGCCGTCCGCATCCCTCGCTGCGCAACTCGACGCCAATCGGTCTGGCGGATCGTGACCAGGTCGGCACGCCCCAGCTCGATGCTCGACAACTGGTCGGTGAGCGACCGCCCTTGATCAATCTGCACGCTGTCGATGAACGGACGCCCGGCCCAATGATCGGCGAACGAGCGCAACACCAGGCGCCGCGGCTCCATGCGATCGATGCGGAAGGGGCCGCTGCCGAACAGGTCGCCGCCGCCCGTTCGCACGACGATCGCGAATCGAGTATCGGCCAATTCCCACAGCAGATCAGGATGCGGCCGATCGGTCTCGATGACGACCGCGTCGCCCGCGGACCCGACTCTCCACGCGGGCTCACGCGCGCCGAGCACGGCTGCGACCTGCGGCGCCTGCAACACTGACCCATTGTGCAGCTTCACCGATGGCCGCAACTGAAAACGCCATCGGACATGCCGGTCGTCGTGCTCCCAGGACGTGGCGAGCGCGGGCCGCAAGCCGCCATCGACAGCGGCTGCGACGAGCGATTCGAAGATCAACGGGATCACACGCGCACGGACCGCTTCTTCGCCGGCGTCGGTCAGCTGAATCGCAGGATCCAGCACACGGACAGCCCCCACCGTTTCTATTCGGAGCACGCCGCCATAATGCGGGCGGGCGGCCCAGGCCGTGGCCGCCAGCAGCATCACTATGAGTAGCACCGATCCCACCACGGAGGACGCGGAGGACAGGAGGAAGAATCCTGTTTCTTCAGGATTGAACCTCCGCGTCCTCCGTGTCCTCTGTGGTAACCCGCTACTCCCCCGCGCAACCGATACGGATGTGAAACGCTTCATAACGTTCGCTGGTCATATCCTGCGCGATGGCAGTCGCGACAACGGAGCCGGGCTCGGACCACAACGCCGTGAGCCGGCCGGGCACTTCGATCGGCGCCGACTCCGGAATGAGCTGCCGCTTCGCCACTCGGTACAGGCGGAGTTCGTCGCGCCGGTTTTCGCCGAGCGTCGACGACGCGACGACGACGTGAGCGGCTGGTGCGCAGGACGTCTCGAGTGCAACGACATCGTCAGCCGCTGCGCTCGCCTCGATGGTGCGCCGCGCGGTGTCGAGGAACAGCAGCTCACCGCTACCCGACACGACGAGCCAGCGCGGGTCGGCGTCCGCACCGAGCGCCGCGGCGCCATAGAACGGCAGGCCCTCCGGCGTGTAGAAGTAATTTCTGGCCGCGTCAACCCCGGTGTTCTCGATGCCGATTGGCCAGGGCACACCCCGCTCGTCGGCGCATGCGAACCTTGAAAGATCGGCGCTGCCGCGGCAGGTCACGCCGGGCAGCCATGCGGTCACCGTTGCCTCGTCGCTGCGCAGGCGTCCACGCACGTCTCGTGGCCAGGGTCGCGACGTGGCGATTGGCCTCGATTGGAGCTGGTTCCAACGACGGCGCTCGGCTGAAGCCTCCCGCCTGCGCTCGCCCGAATGCGCTGGGAGCGCCCCGCCCGCGCTTGCCGAGATGGACGAGTGGCCAGCTTCGGACGGAGGCGCGACGGCGGCGCGCTCCAGGATCTGCTCGTACAACGTGACGCGCTCCGGATCGAGCACCAGCAGTCGATTGCCGACGAACACCACGTCGAGGATCGGCGCCCGCTGCGAGAACAGCGGAATCAACTCGAGCGATGGCGGGATCCGACGCTCGTCTCGCGTATCGAGAGGCCGCGTCACGACAACGAGCTCGCGTTTGGTGCCACGGCGAAGCTCGGCGACGCAGGCGCGCTCCCGCAGGTTGCTCGTGCATCCAACCTGCAAGGCTGTCGGGGCCTCCGTTCCTTCCACCAGCCGGACACCGCGCGCCGCGAGCGCCTGCCTGATTTCGGCTTCGATGGGCATCGACGCCGCCCGATCAGTTTCGGCCGTCGTCACCATCGTCAGCGTCACGTGATCGCCGGACCCAACGGCGGCGGCAATCTTCGACGCAAGCTCCGGCGCGAGATCCTGGAAGGAAAGTGGCGGCTGGGCCGCCAGCCGCGCGAGCAGGAATGCGAAACAGAGGAAACGAGTTGCCATACGCGTCGAACCGCGGCCGTGGAGCACCACGGCCGCGATGATAGCAAAGCCTCAGCGATCGTTTGGCTGCGGGATCCTGTCGACCGGCACCGCCCCGATCGGCGTGGTCTTCAGCACGTCGTTCGTGAAGAAGAACTTGCCGTCCATCGGTACCATCATGATCTGCACCTTGTCGGAGAGCCGTTCCGCGACGATCTTCTGGATGAGCAGTGGACTGTCCTTCAAGACTTGGGCTTCGGACTTCAAGCGCTCAGCGTCGGCAACCGCCATCACCCGGACGCGCTGAGCATCGGCTTCCGACAGGAGGTTTCGCTTCTCGAGCTCCGCTTTGCTGTCGATGACCTTCGCGGCCGCCGAGGCCTCGGCGTTCTTCACCGTCGCTTCCTTCCGCGCTTCGGCCTCGAGCCGGCTCTGCTGGATCTGCTTTTCCTTGAGCGGCAGCGTGTGCTGCATGGCGTCGGCCTGTGCCTTGGCCTCGAGGACCGTGATCTGCGCGCGGCCTTCGGCCTGTGTCACCTGACGCATCTTTTCCGCCTGGGCTTCGAGCTCCGCCGTGCGCACGAGTTTCTGCTTCACCTCGAGATCGATGCTGAGCCGATCGTTCTCCTGCGCCTTCATCAGGAGGCCTTCAAGGCCCTTCGCATACTCCGCCGGCAGGCCAACATCGCGCAGCATCACTTCCTTCACGACAATGCCGTCTCCCGCCAGCCGGCGCGTAATCGCGTCGGCGGCTATGCGGCGCACCTCTTCCCGCTTCGCCGAGAAAATGTCGCGCACCAGATATCCGGAGACCGTCTGCCGGAACGCGTTGGCCACCACGGGAGGCATGATTTCCGTTTCGACCGGCCGCGGCAGACTGTTCTGGACGTACGCCAGCCGCTGCGGATCGAGCTGGTAGCGCACCGAGATGCCGAGCCCGACGGGGAGTCCTTCGCGGCTGTACACCTTCAGCACGGTCGCCGGATCCTTCGGATTCTCGACGGCATTGGTGCTGAAGATCTGATCGCGAATGTCATAAAGCTCCACGTGATGGACGAGAGGCATCACGATGTGCATGCCTGGATACAGCGTGCCCGGCAGCGTGCCAGAAATCTGGCTGACACGGACGCCACCCATGCCGCTGGGCACGACGACGATGGCGAGCGACGGCAGCAGCAGAGCGCACGCCGCCAATGCGCAGCGCGTCACCATCAACCAGCGCGGCATCATCAGAGGCCGGCCCTGAACGGCGTCCCTCCACAAGTCGGCGATGAGCACGGACAGGGCGGCCCCGAAAAACCCGATCGATGCGACCAGCAACACGCACTTCAGTGCCAACATAACTGCCTCCGGTTCGACTCTTGGTTCATGCTCTTGGCTCTTGGCTCTTTCCACGACGATCAACGCAGAACTCGCGGAACCCGCAGAGAAAACCGGTTTTGTTCTGCGAGCTCTGCGGTTTCTGCGTTGAATGTCGTGCCGTGTGACGGCGTCGATTAGTCGAAGACGCTCCTAGCGACTAAACAGCCGTGTGGTTTCCGGCGTGCGTTCGGCATGGAGCTCCACGACGTCGCCGGCGCGAACGCGGTCGAACAGCTCCTCGACGTCTTTGTTACGAAGCCGGATGCAGCCATGCGATCGGGCGAAGCCGATCGATCGCGGTTGATCGGTGCCGTGAATCCCGTACCCCTTCTCGTTGAGACCGATCCAGCGGGTGCCGAGCGGGTTCGCCGCGCCCGGACCAACGACTTTTCCGGGCTTGTAGTACGTCGGGTTCGGAATCCGATTCACAATCGTGAACGTCCCGGTCGGACTCGGCGAGCCGGGGGCGCCGACGGAAACGGCGAATACGCCGACGAGTTCGTCGTTCTCAATCAGAGCCAGCTTGCGGTCGGGGATGCTGACGACCAGGCGCCGCGGCATGTCGGTCTTCACGGCACGAGGCGTGTCGGCCGCCGACGCAGGTCCTGCCCAGAGTGTGACGGCTCCCGCCGCCACGACCATCCAACCGGTTCGCTTCGCTCTCATCTCGTCCTCCACGTTGTGGACGAAGAGAGCAACGGCAAAGCCAGCAGTTAATGCGCTGATTCAGTTGGACTTACACGTCCAGACGATCGGAAAGGCGTGTCAGGGCGCACACAGCGTGGGAGGACGGACACAACCGAGTCCCATAACGGCGATCACGGGAATCGGGTGGAATCGATTTGGAATCGGGTGATCTGGTAATCGAGTAATCTGGTGATTGAATTGCGTAATCTGGCGACTGAATTGGCGTCCAATCGAACAATTCAATGACCCGATTACCAGACCACCAGATCACCCGATTGACAGATTCGTATTACTTCGTCGGCACCTTGAGGGTTTCGAGATGAGTGACGATGTCCTGGCCCGATGTTGCCGGCTTCACCGTCTTGTCGATGTCGGCGATCTTGCTACTCGGGTCGATGTAGAACGTCCAGCGCCTGGCGAACTGCCGGTCCGGGGGCGCCTCGGGGTTAATCACCCCGTAAGCCGTCGCGATTTTCTTGTCGGGATCGGCGAGCATCGGGAAGTCCGCATGCTCCTTTTCCGCGAAGGCCTTGTTGTCGGCGAGCGTATCGACACTGATCATGAAGTACGTGGTATTGAACTTCTTGATCAGTCCCCCGCTCTCACGGAGCGAGTTGCATTCCGCCGTTCAACCGGCGGTGAACGCTTTCGGGAACCACGCGAGGACAACCCACCGCCCTTTCAAGTCCTTGCTGAGCGTGTAAGTCTTGCCATCGGTGGCCTGAAGCGTGAAGTCCGGCGCCTGGTCCCCGACCTTCAGCTCGGTCTGGGCCGCGGCCGGACTGGCAAGCAGACCGCACGCAACAAAGGCGAGCGGGGCGAGCGGAAGCAGCCGGAACGCGTTCCTCATTCGGCCTCCTGTCAACGGCACCACGATAGCACAGGCACAATCCCTGCATTGAATTCAATTATGTCAACGCGCCTTCTGGCAACGCTTCTTTGCATCGTGGCGGCGTGGGGCTGCAACGACAGCTCTCCAAACAACCCCGCGGCGGTTACGCAGGCCACGCTCACCGGCCGCTGGACAGGCGACCTGATCGTTCAAGGCGTGACGGGCCGAATGACGTGGACCCTGTCGCAGACCGGCACGTCGGTGACCGGCCCGGTCACCATCGGGTTGCCGAATGGCGTCGTGCTGTTGAATGGCACGCTGTCAGGTACGCTCACGGGCACGTCGCTCGACTACACCATTGCAGTCGCGGCCAGCGGAGTGCCCGATCAGCCGGCATGCACGGGACAGCTTGGCGGCACGATGACCGTCACCACCGGCACGGTTTCCACAATGATCGGCCCCATCGCCGTGAGGTCGACCAACTGCAGCATCCAGTTCCCGACGAGCAGCTTCACCCTGACGAAGCAGTCCGGCATTGGAAGCTAGGGAATTCGGAATTCTGAATTCGGAATTTCTGACTAGCGGCGCCGAATCTTCATCGCCATCTGAGGACCCGCCCTGAGAGTATGATCCGGCGCGATGTGTGCTGCGACTGTCGAGCCGCGCGAAACGCGGCCGGCGGGCGCCTGGTATCGCGACGTCACGCGCGATCAATGGATGGCGTTCGTCGGTTCGTACTTCGGATGGGTGCTCGACGGCTTCGACTACACGATTCTCACCTTCCTGCTCGTGGACGTGCAGCGCAGCTTCGCGGTCAACGCGACGCTCGCCGGCCTGCTCGGGCAGATCACGTTGATGTTCCGGCTGGTGGGCGGAATCGGTGCGGGCACGGCAGCGGATCGCTGGGGCCGGAAAGGCCCGCTGATGTTCTCGATCCTCTGGTATTCGATGTTCGCCTTCCTCAGCGGCTTCTCGACGTCGTACGGCATGTTGTTCACGTGCCGTGCGCTGTTTGGTATCGGCATGGGCGGCGTCTGGGCCGCCGGGATGCCGCTGACGCTCGAGCACTGGCCGCCCCATCTGCGCGGCAGGGCATCGGGCATGATGCAGAGCGGATATTCGCTCGGGTTCCTGCTGTCGGCGCTCGTTTTTGAGTTCGGCTATCCGCTCGTCAACCGGCGGCCGGATCTCGGCTGGCGCGCGATGTTGTGGATTGGCGTGCTGCCGGCGCTGCTCGTCCTCTTCATCATGAAACGCGTGAAAGAGAGCCCGGTGTGGCTCGAGCGCCAGCGATATCTGAAGAGCCGCCGTGAATCCGACCCGATCTCGCTCGGCCGTCTGTTCTCGCGCGCCGTGCTGCCGACAACGCTGCACACGTCGATCATGATGGGTGCATTCCTCTTCATGTATCACTCGATCACGTACTGGTATCCGACGCTGCTCGGCCGGATGCATCGCCAGGCGCTTCCGTTCCTGCTCGCGTTCAACGTCGGAGCGATTGCGGGCGCGGCGGCGGTCGGGTGGTTCTCCGAGACCATGTTCGGCCGCCGGGGCGCGGCCAGCCTGGCGACGCTCGTCGGCGTCCTGACCGTCCCGATCTATGTGTTCACGTCGAACGGCGTGCTGTTGTGGATCGGCGCGCTCGTGATGGGGTTCTTCGGCGCCGGCAATTTCGGAGTGGTGCCGGCGTATCTGACGGAACGGTTCCCGACGATGGCGCGCGGCGCCGGCGCGGGATTCGCGTATCACGTCGGCGCCGGCCTCGGCTCGTTCACGCCGACCATCGTCGGCCATCTGCAGGATCGCGGGCTCCCGCTGGCCAACGCGATGGCGGCGTGCATCGCCATGTCAGGAGTGATCCTCATACTGTTGATCTGGCTGGGACCGGAGACGCGCGGTCGACAATTCCGGGCCATGGAAGTGTGAAGTCTGAAGTCTGAAGTCTTCACACTTCAAAGTTCAAAGTTCTGAGTTTGAGATTTGTCGATGACCTACCCCGTGACGGTGACTATCGACCCGGCTCTGACGAATCGCAACCGCCTCACGACCGCGTTTCGCATCATCCTGGCGATTCCGCATCTGGTGCTGGTCGGCAGCGTCGGGTTCGGGGGCGTCGCGTGGAAGGCGGACCACGGCAGCGCGTCGCTCGGCGGCGAAACCGGTTTGCTCGGCGCCGCCGCGTTCCTCCTCGCCATCGTGAGCTGGTTCACGATCGTGATCGGCGGCGAGCACATTCCGGGCATCC
>QHWF01000035.1 GCA_003222455.1 Acidobacteriota bacterium | reverse complement strand
ACGGTGCCGCCGGATCACGATCTGCTCGCCACCGCCAGGGCGGTAGGAGTCACATTCGGTGACTGACGCACATCATGATCCATCCACCTCCAGGAGCGTTCGCTGTGCAAATCGCGGGACCTGAACAGAAAAGATCCTGAGGAGCCCGTGACACCCATTGCCGCGTCAACGGCCGGCTATTACATCCAGATACTTGAGCGCCCCGCCCGTATTGAAGAGGACCACGGAATGACCCGGCTCGATGGAGCCGTTCGTCACCAACCGCTCGATCGCCACGAGCGCCGCGCCGCCTTCGGGAGCAGCGCTGATGCCCTCATGCCGGCCAATCTCCAGCATCGCGTCTACCATGGACTCGTCGGATACCGCGATCGCCGTGCCGCCGCTCTCCCGAATCGCGCGGAGGATCAGGAAGTCGCCAATCGCGCGGGGTACGCGCAGGCCGTCGGCGATGGTGCTGGCGCCTTCCCAGGCCTGCGCGCGGTCGGCCCCCTGCTCGAACGCGCGGACGATGGGAGCGCAGTGCTCGGCCTGGACCGACACCATCTTCGGCCGTTTCGCTGCCGTGACCCAGCCGAGACGTTCGAGCTCCTCGAACGCCTTCCACATCCCGATGAGGCCGGTGCCGCCGCCCGTCGGATACACAATCCAGTCGGGCCATCGCCACTCCATCTGCTCGGCAAGCTCGTACGCCATCGTCTTCTTGCCTTCGATGCGGTACGGTTCCTTGAGTGTTGACACGTCGTACCAGCCGAGCGCCGTGCCCGTCTCTGCGGCCAACCGCCCGGCGTCCGTGATCAAGCCATCGACGAGCGTCACGTTCGCGCCGTACAGGCGGCACTCGTCCACGAACGGCCGCTTGGCATCCCTGGGGATGAAGACTTCGCAGGCGAGGCCGGCAGCGGCCGAATAGGCGGCCGCCGCGTTGCCGGCATTGCCGGCAGTCGGCAGGGCGATCGTCGTCGCGCCGAGATACTTCGCCCGGGTGATGGCTGCCGATTGTCCGCGTGCTTTGAACGAATTGGTCGGGTTGAGCGACTCGTCTTTGATGAACAGGCGCTGGAGGCCGAGCGACGCGCCCAGCGATTGCGCGTGGACGAGCGGCGTGAATCCCTCGCCCAGCGTGACCGGCTCTTCACCCGCGAACAATGGCAGCATCTCGCGGTACCGCCACATGTTCGGCGGGCGGCCCTTCAAACTGTCAGGTCGCCATGCGCGTGCCTTCTCCAAGTCGTACCGCACCAGCAGGGGCGCGCCGCACGAGCACAGGAAATGACGTCCCCGGGCATCGAGTGGTGGGGCTCCGCAGGGTACGGAGCATTCGAGATGGGAGAAGAACGACATCTTTCAACGCTCAAGGCTCAAGGCTCAACGCTCAACGCTCAAGGCTCAACAACCTTCTCCTGAGACTGAGACTTGAGACTTGAGCCTTGTTATTTGCCCAACAGCTCGGTGTCCTTCTTCTTCTGGAGATCGTCGAGCTGCTTGATATAGGTATCGGTGAGTTTCTGGACGTCGTCGAGCCCCTTCCGCTCGTCGTCCTCGGAAATCTTGTGATCCTTGAGCAGCTTCTTGAGCCGATCGTTCGCGTCGCGGCGGACCTGACGCACGCTGTTGCGGCCTTCCTCGGTCAGCTTGTGCACGTGGCGCGAAAGCTCCTTGCGGCGTTCGTCGGTGAGCGCAGGAATCGGGATGCGGACCACCTTGCCGTCGTTCCCGGGGTTGAGGCCGAGATCCGCCGCACGAATGGCTTTTTCGATGGCGCCGAGCTGCGACGGATCGAAGGGCTGGGCGACGATCAGCGCCGGCTCCGGCACCGACAGGCTCGCGAGCTGGTTGAGCGGCATTCTCGATCCGTACGCCTCGACGTGCACCGGATCGAGGATGGTCACCGACGCGCGGCCCGTCCGCACCCCGGCGAGCTCGTGTCGCGCGTGCTCGAGCGCCACCGTCATCCGTTTGCTGACTTCCGCGAACAGCGCCTTCAGATCATTGACATCCATCGAGACATCCTCAGATCCCTAGCAGCCCGTGGTGAAAGTCCGGCGTCGCACCGAGGGCGGCGAGGCGCCCCGCTGACAAGGCGCGACGACCGAGCATATCGGGAATATGTGAGGGAGGAGCAACGCAGCCGGCGGGGATGCATCGCCGGCCGAATGCCGCTGGAGTTTCACCACGGGCTGCTAGCTCCGGGCTGGCGCTCAAGCCGTCACCATCGATCCGATGGCTTCGCCGGAAATCGCACGCCGGATGTTTCCGGGCGTCCGAAGGTTGAACACGACAATCGGCAGATGATTGTCCATGCAGAGCGAGATGGCCGTGGCATCCATGACCTTGAGGCCGTGTTCGAGCACCTTGAGATAGGAGATGCGGTCGAAGCGCGTGGCGCCGGGCTTCACCATCGGATCGGCGTCGTAGATGCCGTCCACCTTCGTGGCTTTCAGGATGACCTCGGCCTTGATTTCCATCGCGCGCAGCGCGGCCGCGGTATCGGTGCTGAAGTACGGATTGCCCGTGCCGGCGCCGAACACGACGACGCGGCCCTTCTCGAGGTGGCGGATGGCGCGGCGTCGAATGAACGGTTCCGCCACGGCACGCATCTCGATCGCGGTCACGACGCGCGTGATGACGCCCTGCTGCTCGAGCGCATCCTGCAGGGCGAGGGCGTTGACGACCGTGGCGAGCATGCCCATGTAATCGGCCGTGGCGCGGTCCATTCCACGCGCGCTCGCGGCGACACCGCGGAAGATGTTGCCTCCGCCAATCACGATGGCGGTCTGGACACCCATCTCCTGAATCTCAGCCACGTCGCGGGCGATTTGCGTCGCCACCGCCGGATCGATGCCATAGGTCTGTTCGCCCATCAGGGCTTCGCCCGAGAGCTTCAGGAGAACGCGTTTGTAGGCAGGAGAGGACGAATCGGCCACGAAGGAGAATTATAGATAGGGCCTCGCGGTTCAGCAAAACAGGTAGGGGCGGCTCGCGAGCCGCCCCTACCTCTTCACACTTCCTTTTCGCCGACCTTGAGCCGGGCGAAGCGCGTCACCGTAATCGGCGCGCCGAGCGTTTTGGCCGCCGCGGCGATGACCTGGTTCACGGTCATCTTCGGGTCGCGGATGGATTCCTGATCCGGCAGGACGACCTGCGCGTAGAAGCTCGCGAGCTTGCCCTCGACAATGCGGTCGATGACGTTGTCCGGTTTGCCCGATTGCTCCATCTGCGCGCGATAGATCGATTTCTCTTTTTCGACGATTTCCGCGGGCACGGCCTGGCGCGAGACGTAGGCGGGACTCGCCGCGGCGATCTGCATCGCGATTTCCTTGATCAGCGTCGCGAGCTCTTCGCGGCTGGCGATCTCGCGAGTCACGCCGCCGAGCTCGAGTTGGACGCCGATCTTCCCGCCCAGGTGGATGTACTGCCCGACGATCCCCTGACCGGCATATCGCACGAATCGCGGTACGGCTATGTTCTCGCCGAGCTTCGCGATTTTCGCCGCCACCAGCCTGGCAATCGGGCCGTTCGGATCCCGCCGCCAGGCGTCGCTGGCGGCGTCGCCCGCCTTTTCGATTTCGCTGAGCACGTCCTGCACGAGCTGCTGGAAATCGGGCGTGCGCGCGACGAAGTCCGACTCGCAGTTCACTTCGACCAGGATGCCGCTCGATCGATCGGCCGCGAGGCGGTTGCCGATCAGCCCCTCGCTCGCGACGCGGCCGGCCTTCTTGGCCGCGCTCGCCAGCCCGCGCTTGCGCAGGATCGTGTTCGCTTCTGCGAAGTCGCCGTTCGCCTCGGTCAGGGCCGCCTTGCACTCCATCATCCCGGCGCCCGTCTCCTCGCGCAGCTTCTTCACCATGTCGGCGGTAACTGTCAGCGTCGCCATCACATCTCCTGAGCCGTGCCTGCACGGCGGAACCGGGACTGCGCCGTGCAACCCGGGGTCCCCAACGCGGCACCCGCGTTGGGGTGGAAGCACGGCTTAGCCGCGGCCGCAGAGCGGCCGCGGATCTAGTAACGAAGCTCCGCACACGCTTTTAAAGCGGAGCCTCGTTACTTGTACGAAAAAAAAGCCGGCCCGCGGGAGCCGGCGCGCGTGTGCGGCGGCTGAGGCCCACGTCCTCAGCGCGTGGCCGCTAGGCCGAGGCCGGCTGCGCCTCGCGGGCACGGCGCTGGGACCGGGCCGCGCGGCGCGGGTCGGTATCGGACGCCGCCGACTCTTCAGCCGCTTCGCGAGCAACCTCCGCGTCGATCGACTGTTTCATGTCGCGGCCCTGGATCACGGTTTCGGCAATGCGCGAGGCGAACAGCCGGATCGATCGCAGCGCATCGTCGTTGCCCGGGATGACGAAGTCGACTTCGTCGGGGTCGCAGTTCGTGTCGACGATGCCGATGACCGGAATCCTCAGCTTGCGCGCTTCATCGACCGCAATTTGCTCTTTCTTCGTGTCGACGATGAACACCGCGTCGGGCAGCCGCGACATCAGCCGGATCCCTTCCAGGTTCTTCTGCAGTTTCTTGCGCTCTTTCTCGTTGCGCGCAATCTCTTTTTTCGAGAGCGTGTCGAACCGGCCGTCGGTGGCCATCGCTTCCAGATCGCGCAGGCGGCCGAGGCTGCGCTGAATGGTGGCGAAATTGGTGAGCAGGCCGCCGAGCCAGCGTTCGTTCACGTAGAACATGTTGCAGCGCTGCGCCTCTTCAGCGATGACGTCCTTCGCCTGCCGTTTGGTTCCGACAAAGAGAATCGTCCGCCCGTCGGCGGCGAGGTTGGTGACGAATTCCTCGGCCTCGCGAAACAGCTTCACGGTTTTCCCAAGGTCGATGATGTAGATGCCGTTCCGTTCGCCGAAGATGTATTCCTTCATCTTCGGATTCCAGCGCTTCGTCTGGTGGCCGAAGTGCACCCCGGCCTCCAGTAGATCCTTCATCGCGATCGCGGCCAAATAACCTCCTCAGCAGCCGTCACGTCCGCGCCCGGCCATCCGCTCCTGGCGAGCGCGCCGGTGACGACTCGCTACCGTTTACTGAATTGGAAGCGCTTGCGCGCTCCCGCCATGCCGTACTTCTTCCGCTCCTTGGCGCGGGCATCGCGCGTCAGGAGGCCTTCGGTCTTGAGCGGCTTACGCAGCTCGGCGCTGTACTCCACGAGCGCGCGTGCGATGCCGAGTCGCACGGCGCCCGCTTGTCCCGAGACGCCCCCGCCAGCCACGGTGGCGAGGATATCGAACTTGTCGGCCGTCTCGGTGAGAAGCAACGGCTGCCGAATCTGCTTGCGAAGCGCCTCGGTCGGGAAGAACGCCTCGAAGGTGCGGTCGTTGACGCGGATGCCCCCGGCGCCGGGGCGGAGAAACACGCGGGCGGTGGAGGTCTTGCGACGTCCGGTTCCGTAATACTGCACTGCTGCCACGTTAGGCGACCTCGAGCTTGATCGGTTTCTGCGCCGCGTGCGGATGATCCGGACCGGCATAGACCTTCAACTTGCGGTACATCGCTTCACCGAGCTTCGTTTTGGGCAGCATGCCGCGCACGGCATCCTCGACCAGCCGCTCGGGTTTGCGCTGCCGGACGAGGCGGGCACGTTCTTCCCGCAGCCCGCCTTCATACCCGCTGTGTTGACGGTAAATCTTCTGATCCTCTTTGCGCCCGGTGAGCTTCACTTTCGCTGCATTGACGACGACGACGTGGTCGCCCAGATCGAGGAACGGGGTATAGCGTGCCTTGTGCTTGCCCTGCAGCAGCCGAGCGGTCAGCGTGGCGATGCGGCCGAGCACCCGCCCCTCAGCATCGATAATGTGCCACCGCCGGTCGGCGGCCACCGTGCTGGCGCTTGGCATGAACGTGGACGACATCTCGTTCGCCCCTTCGGGCGGTGAGCCCGCGTTTTCCCTGCAGGCACTGGGCCGCATCGACAGCGAACGGTGACGTATTCGCTGGCGCGCCTTGCCCCTGACGCGGCTGGCCCTGCCCTTATGGAACCGGTGTAGAAGGATTAACCACCCGGACGCACGCGGTCGGGCAGGTCCGGGCAACGGTAAACGCAAATGATACGAGCGTTTCTGGGGAGTGTCAAGACACGGGTCCCTCCTGCGTGGCCCCTTTGGCGCCGATAAGCAGACGGCAGGGGCTTGTGTGATCACCTGCCGCTTTCGTGATCCGATGACCGATTCGTAACCATGCCTCACTGCCATTCGGCCAGTTCGCTCAGAGTCGGCGCAATCGCGCCCGTTTCTCTTCACCCGAGTTGGTATTGGCTTTGCGGAGACTCAACCGCTTCCTTTGGAAACAGCTGTGTTTGGATTCAATAAATCGAAACCGATCGTCGGATTGGACATTGGCTCCAGTGCCGTCAAAGCCGTCGAGCTGAAGCCCTCCGGCAAGGGCTACCGGGTCGTTGCGTTCGCGATTGAACCGATCCCGCCCGACAGCATCGTCGACGGCGCCGTCATCGACGGGACAGCGGTCGCCGATGCGATCCGCCGGCTGTTCGAAAACACCGCGTTCAAGTCCAAAGACGTCGCGGCCTCGCTGTCGGGGAACGCCGTCATTGTCAAGAAAATCAACCTGCCCGTCATGACCGAGGCCGATCTCGGCGAATCGATTGTCTGGGAGGCCGAGCAGTACATCCCGTTCGACGTCCAGGACGTGAATCTCGACTATCAGATTCTCGACGCCGGCACCGGCGAGAACGCCAAGGGCACGATGGACGTGCTGCTCGTCGCCGCGAAGAAGGAGAAGATCGCCGATTACACCGGCGTCATCGCCCGGGCCGGGCGCACTCCCGTTGTCGTGGACGTGGACGCGTTCGCGCTGCAGAACGCCTACGAAGTGAACTACGGCATCGAACCCGGTGCCGTCATCGTGCTGCTCAACGCCGGCGCCAGCGCGATCAACGTCAATATCGTGAGCGGCGATCAATCGCTGTTCACGCGCGACATTTCCATCGGCGGCAATGCCTACACCGAAGCGGTGCAGAAAGAGCTGAACCTGCCGTTCGATGCCGCCGAACAGCTCAAGAAGGGACTGCCCGTCGACGGTGTCACGTTCCACGACGTGCAACCGGTGCTGCACGCGATGACCGAGAACGTGCTCCTGGAAGTGCAGAAGACCTTCGACTTCTTCAAGGCCACCGCGGCATCGGATCGAATCGATCGCATTGTCCTGAGCGGCGGCGCCTCGCGCGTGGACGGCTTCGCGCAGGCCCTTCAGGAGCGGTTCGGATCGGCCGTCGTGTCGTTCGATCCGTTCCGCACCGTTTCGTTCGATCCGGCGAAGTTCGGCGTGACCGATCCCGAGAACATCATGGCGACGGCAGCCGTGGCGGTGGGGCTCGCGCTCCGCCGGGTGGGCGACCGATGATTCGCATCAACCTGCTCGCCGTCGAACGTGCGACGTCGAAGAAACGGGCCGCCGCGCTGCCCGTCGGTCAGAAGCTGACGATTTGCTGCAGCCTGATCCTCGTGCTGGCCGGCGGGTTCATCGGCTGGCGCTACTCGAGCCTCTCGCGCGATTCCGCCCGGGTCGATGCCGAGATTGCCGCCGCGCAGCAGGAAACCGTACGGCTGCACTCGATCATTCAACAGGTACAGCAGTTCGAGCAGCGCAAGGCGCAGCTGCAGCAGCGCGTCGTGCTGATCGAGCAGCTCCGGAAAGGGCAGTCCGGCCCGGTGCACATGCTCGACCAGATCAGCCGGTCGCTGCCGTCGATGCTGTGGCTCACCGAATTGAAGCAGATCAGCGAGACGGTCGTGATGATCGAAGGCCGATCGTCCACGATCACCGGGCTCTCCGAGTTCGTCGCCGCGCTCGAGGCGTCGGGGTATTTCAAGCGGTCTGTGGAAATCGTCAGCACCACCACAGAATCGCTGCCGCAGCCGCCCGGCGAGCTGATTAAGTTCGTGATCAAGGCCGAATTCCAGGTGCCCGGGGCGGCGGCGGTCGTGCAGCCGAACAGTCGGCAGTCATCAGTCGTCAGTCAATAGTCATGAATATCAGCCTGGCAAAACTTCCGTGGTGGGCGCAGATCGGGGCGTTCACGGTCCTGGCCGCGGCCGGGTGCGGCGGCTTCTGGTGGTACATCGAGAGTCCGGCGCGTGCGGAGATCGCCGCGCGTCAACTGCAGTTAATCGCGCTGAAGGCCGACGTCGCCACGGGCCAGACCACGGCGAAGAAGCTGCCGGCGTTCCGCAATCAGGTCGCCGAGCTGGAAACCCGCCTGGCCGGTCTCAAAGCGGTGCTGCCGGAAGAGAAGGACGCGGCCGATCTGTTGACCCGGATGCAGACCGTTGCCGCGCAGTCGAACCTCACCATCAAGAGCTTCAAGCCGGGCGCGACGGTCACCAAGCAGCTCCACGCCGAGTGGCCCATCACGCTCGAGCTCGACGGCACGTATCACAACCTCGCGATCTTCTTCGACCGCGTCGGTAAGTTCACGCGCATCGTCAATATCAATTCGCTCGACGTGAAGGCCAAAACTCAGCCAACGCCGACGTCGACCATCACCGCGTCGTGCGTCGCCACGACGTTCGTGCTGCTCGACAAACCAGCCGCCGCCAAACCCGGCGCCAAGCCGGCCGCCGCTGCGGGCACGAAGGGCGCCTGATCATGCGACTGCTCATTTCCGTTGCCGTCACGCTGACACTCGCCACCGCATTGAACGCGCAAACACAGACGCCGGTGGCGGCGCCGCCGCCCGCCACGACCGTGGCCCCGGCCGAGCAGCCGCCTTCGCCCGAGCCGTACATCTATCAATCGGCCGGGCGTCGCGACCCGTTCCTGAGCCTCATGGGCACGGGCACGGAACTGCATGCGCCATCGAGCAAGGGCGAGGGTCCCGCGGGAATGACGGTCGCCGAGATTGCGGTGCGCGGCGTCATGCAGAGCCGCGGCACGCTCGTCGCGATGGTGTCGGGGGCCGACCACAAAACCTACATCGTGCATGCGGGCGACAAGCTGCTCGACGGCACCATCAAGAGCATCACGCAACAAGGCATGATCTTCACGCAGACCGTCAACGATCCACTATCGCTCGTCAAGCAGCGCGAAGTCTCGAAGCTGCTGCACGCCGCTGAGGGCAAGGAATGACTTTGACCAGGGGCATCGCCCTGATCGCCACCATCGCCGCCGCCGGCGCGCTCGCGCAGACGCCGACGGCAGCCAACGGTCGCGCGCCAGAGAGCACGGTGCGGTTGAAGGCGATCAGCTCACGCGTCAATTCGAAGGGCGCGTCGCTCGTCATCGAAACCACCGAGCCGGTGGCCTATGTCGCGTCGCAACCCGATCCGCTCACGGTACTGCTGGATTTCCGCAATGTGGACAGCAACGGCGTGAGGAACAGCGTCGCCGGTACGGTCAACAGTCCGATGACGAGCGTCACTGTCGAACCGGCCGAATCGACGAGCGAGCCGGGTTCACGCGTGCGCATCGAGCTCGCGCAGCCGGTCGGTCACCGGGTGCGCAGCGAGCGCAACACGATTGTCGTGGATTTCGACAAGCCTTCTCCTCGGCCCGTCTCGCGGGTGCCGG
>QHWF01000034.1 GCA_003222455.1 Acidobacteriota bacterium | reverse complement strand
CGCGTCGGGACGAATCGACCGGGTTGATCCGGGCTTCGTCACCAACGTCTGGCAGCGGGCGAACGTCGGCCAGTACACCTACGACGCGCTGAACGTCGTTGTCGAGAAGCGCGAGTCGCACAACTGGAGCGGACGCATCTCGTATACGCTCGCGTACTCGCGCGGGAACACCAGTGGTGCGCTCACCGCGACCGACAACGTCCAATACTTGAACAACTACAACCTGGATCTGAACGAGGGACCGACCGACTACGATCGCCGGCACAACCTGGTCATCAGCGGCCGCGGCGAGATCCCGCGCACCCGCGGCATGACCGTGAGCGGCACGCTTCGGCTGCTGAGCGGATTGGCCTTCACCCTCGTCGATACGAGCAGCGATCCCGATCGCAACGGCGTTCTGTTCGATCCGCTGCCGGCGTTCAGTGTCGAGAACAAGAACGGGCGCAACGGCGCCAACGGTCCCGGGTTCGCTCAGTTCGACACGCGTCTGGGGTGGCGCCTGCGCCCGGGCAAGGGACGGACGGTCGACGTCACCGCCGATCTGATCAACCTGACGAACCACGCAAACTTCGTCAGCCCGGTCACGTCGCTCAACCAGAGCGATCGCCGAAGCACCAACTTTCTGCTGCTGACGACGCTCTATGGAGGTGGACAACCGCGGCAGGCGCAGGTGGGACTCAGGTTGGGATTCTAGGGAACGACATCACGATTGAACGCAGAGGCCGCAAAGGACGCAAAGAACAACGTACAACGCAGAACTCGCAGAAACCGCAGAGAGAAATTCGCTGTGCGCCCTCTATGTGAAGAGGTTGCTCTGGGTGTTCTGCGTTGATCGTCGTAGCTATTCGATGCCGAACACAGGACGTCCGCCGCTAAAGGCGGACACTAACGAAGGGACGGCCCAAAGACGTCGGTAGTGTCCGGCTTCAGCCGGACCTGGCGCGCTGCGGTTGCATCGCGTGGCGATAAAAGCTACAATGTAGTCTTAAATGGCCGAACACCTCGGTGCCTTCGAACAGGCCGTTCTGCTGTCGCTGGTCAGGCTCGGCGACGAGGCCTACGGCCGCGCGATCATGCAGGAGGTGCAATCGCGGCTCGAACGCGAGGTGGCCGCCGGCGCGGTGCATGCGACGCTCGAACGGTTGCAGCGGAAAGGGTTGGTCACTTCCCGAATTGGCCCCGGCACGCCGGTGCGAGCCGGCCGGCCACGCCGTTACTACCGTCCTCGGCCCGCCGGCATCCGTGCGCTCAACGAGGCGCGCGCGGCGGTGGACAATCTCTGGCACGGCATCAGATGGCCGCTCGGAGCGGCTAAGGGACGCATATGACGAATGCTGTCGTGCCGCCGGCCTGGGCGGAGCGGCTGCTCAGGCTGCTGCTGGCTCCTGCCGATCGCGAAATCGTTTCCGGCGATCTGCTCGAGGCGTATCGCGACGATGTCCATCCGGCGCGAGGCCGCCGGCGCGCAGATTTGTGGTACATCCGTCAGGTGGCCTGGTTTGCGTGGCGCGCCGCCTGGCTCTGGGGTGCGCTGCTCGCGGCCGCCGTCATCGGCAGGGACGTGCTCGACCGGCTGTCGCCGACGACTGAGTTCTATGCGCGATCACTCGTCTCCACCTACACCGCCATCGGCATCTTTGTGTGCGCCGGACTGATGGCCGCCTGGCGATCGCACTCCGTCGCGGCAGGCACGCTGATCGGCGCGCTGACAGGTGCCTTTGCTGCCGTCATCGTCGAGGTCGCATCGCCCGGACAGCTCGCCATCTGGCACGATCCGCATACGCTCGCGATGATCGACGCGAGCGGCGGTCTCAGCGAAGTGTTCTTCCTGCCGCTGATAGTCATCGTACCTGGCACGATGTGCGCGACGATTGGTGCAGTCCTCGGAAGAGGACTTGCCTGGTCGATGCGGTCTCGTCTGAGTGACTAAGCCCGCGAGACGCGGGTCATCGTCGGACATCATCGTCCAGACGGGACAGAATGACCGATCGTCGCTTTGTTCAAGTCCTCACAGACGTACGGCATTACCCGCATTCAAGAGTGGGTGAATCTCTCATGCCTGGCGGTGAGTGTGATCCGACACCTTCGTAATGGGCTCGATCGTATGTGGGGCGAGTGCGGCTTATGTGCCCGCGAGCAATTCCATGAGGCGTCGATCATCGTCCGGCGCCACGGTGCGCAGATCCAGCACGAGACGATCCCGTTCGATCCGCGCGATGATCGGCGGCGTCAACTGGCGGAGGCGAACTTCGAGCGCATCGACAGTCAAACGGGCTTTTTCGATGGCGACCAGACACGTCGGCAACTCGACACCGGGAGCGCTGCCGCCGCCGACGGCCGACACACCGTCCACGAGCTCGACGCGCCAGCCGGGCATCGCGGCGATGGCCGATGCGACGACTTCCGCGCGCGCGCGGATATCGTCGACGGTGAGCGCCAGCATGCGCCGAACGGGCACGGTCACCGTCGCGCGCCCGGCCACATACTCCGTCAAAGTCGCCTCCAAAGCGGCGTAGGTCATCTTGTCCACGCGAAGCGCCCGCATCAGCGGGTGCTTCCGAACCCGGTCGATCAGCGCCGTGCGTCCGACGATGATGCCAGCCTGGGGTCCGCCGAGGAGCTTGTCGCCGCTGAAGCAGCAGACGTCAACGCCGGCGTCGATGCTGTCGCCGACCGCGGGCTCCGAACGCAGTCCGGCCGAACGCCGTTCGAGGTCCGGCTGAGCGCCGACCGAACCCGGACCGCGCTCCCGCCGCGCTTCGACCGCACTCCGAGCGAACTCCGACTCGACTCCGACTGAACGTCGATCGAAGTCCGACTCAACTCCGACTGAACGCTGATCGAGTTCCGGCCGCGCTCCGACTGAAGTCTGGTCAGGGTCAGACGAAGACCGGACTGCGGACCGCGAGACGGTTCGCACATAGCCGCTTCCGAGATCTTCCATGACGGGAATGTTGAATTTTCTGCCAACGGAGACGATGGCCGCGAGCGACGGACGTTCGGAAAACCCCTCGATGCGAAAATTCGACGGGTGGACGCGAAGGATCAGCGCCGTCCGATCGCTGATCGCCGCGGCATAATCCGCCGCCCGTGTCTTGTTCGTCGTCCCCACCTCCCGCAGCAACGCGCCCGACTGCGTCATGACGTCGGGCACCCGGAAACCGCCACCGATTTCCACCAGTTCCCCGCGCGACACGATCACCTCGCGGCCTGACGCGAGCGCCGCCAGCACCAGCAGCGTGGCGGCGGCGTTGTTGTTGACGACGACGGCCGATTCGGCCGCGGTGAGCCGGCAGAGAAGCGCTTCGGCATGGATGTCGCGCCGGCCACGGGTGCCGCGGCCGACGTCGTACTCGAGCGAAGAGTACCCTCGCGCCACCAGGGCGACGCGCGCGGTCGCCCGGTCTGCCAGCGGCGCCCGTCCGAGATTCGTGTGGATGACGACGCCGGTCGCGTTAATCACCGGTTCGAGCGACGGCCGGAAGACGCGGCTGAGCTCCGCTTCGGTCAGCAACGCAATCCGCTCGGTCACCAGGCTGTCGGTTGAGAGTGAGCCGTCTCCGCCGCCGATGGCCGAGCGCACAGCGGCGGCCGCGCCGCGCAACGCGATGACCGTCGCCTCGGTCCCGAACCGCGTTTCGAGGGCCCGTACCTGCGCCAGCTGGCGCAGGCGCTCGATGGACGGAATCAGTCTGAAATCGGGCATGCGAGAAACCTGCGGATTGGGGAGCGTGCACGAGCGCCGCGCAATTCTGCAATACTATGTCATCATCCGATGAACCCGGATCCTCCACGATACCGCCCGCTGGAGCGGTTCTGGCCGTACGCCGATCTCCCCGAGCAGCCGACCGACGAAGAGCTCGCGGCGCTCGATCCCGATCTGCACGAAGCATTGTTCGGGGCGCAGCCGCGACCGTTTTCGATCTCGCTCGTGTTTCCCGCGCTCGACGTTCCCGATTTTGCGGCGGCGCTCGATCTCGCGCGCGGTTCGGCCGAGTTCCGTGAAACCGGCAGTGGGCCGGGGCGCCGCTTCCGGGTGCGCTTCTGGTCGAGCGATGCGCGGCGCCTGCGCGATCTGTTTCAGATTGTCGGCCGATCGGACGAGACCGAAGTGCTCATCGACGATCGTCCGGTGCCGTACGCGCGCGAGCTGTGGCTGCCGCTGGTCTGGTTCCTCATTCCGCGGTGATCCTTGTGGCGCCGCCGCCGATTGACAAAGATCTGAAGCGCCTCGAAGTCGAGCTGAAACAGCTGGAAGCCGAGTACAACATGTTCTTCGCGGGACGGCTGCCGCGACCGCCGTGGGAGACGCGCGGCCGGGTCGAGGCGCTGGTGAAGCAGTTCGATCGCACCCACATTCCGAATTACGGCGACCGGTTTCGCTTTACCACCCTGCAGTCGCGCTACGCGGCATTCGTCGATCTCTGGGATCGCGGCATGCGCGCTCGCGAAGAAGGGCGCCCGGGACCGTTTTCCCGCCAGCGAACGGCCGGGTCGGCTCGAAAAGATCCCGAGTATCGCGTGCTGCATGTGACCGCGTTCCAGGATCCGATCCGCGAGATCGACAAGCTGACCGACCTGTACGAGTCACTCTCCGAAGCGCGGAAGGAAGTCGGCGCCGACCAGGTGCCGTTTCATAAATTCGCCGAGCTCGTGAAGACGCAGGTGAAGAAACTGCGTGCGGCCGGCAGTCCGGAAGTCGCGTTTCGTGTGGCGGTGAAAGATGGAAAAGTGAACTTTGTGGCCAGGGCGCTGAAAGGCGGGAGCGTGAAGGATGGCGAGGATGCCTGATGGCTGACGGCCGGGAGCGGGGAAGCTCCCGGCCATCAGCCATTAAGGGTTAGATCTTGGTGACGTTGCCGGCCTGCGGGCCCTTCGGACCGTCAACGATCTCGAACTCCACCGCCTGACCTTCCTCGAGCGACCGGAAACCGTCACCCTGAATGGCCGAATAGTGGACGAAGACATCGCTGCCTCCGTCGCGTTCGATGAATCCATAGCCCTTGGCGTTGTTGAACCATTTGACCTTGCCTGTGATGCGCATCGTTCTTCTTCCTGCTTGCTGTGACGCGTTCGCGCGTCAACTGATTAAAGGGACCCAAAAAAAAAGACCGCGTGTTTGCGGCCTTTCCCTGGCGGCGCCAGGCCCGCCCAGCGTCGATAGAAATGATACTGGACTTTGGTGATTATGCCAAGAGCTTTACTCAGCGTTTCCGACAAAACCGGCGTGCTCGATTTGGCACATGGTCTCATTCTGCGTGGCTTCGATCTCGTGTCCACGGGCGGCACGGCACGGACCCTGACCGGCGCCGGTCTCGCGGTCACCAGCGTCTCCGACCTCACAGGATTCCCGGAAATGCTCGATGGCCGTGTGAAAACGCTCCATCCGGCCGTTCACGGCGGCATCCTCGCGCGCCGCGATCGGCCCGATCATCTTGCCGCGCTCGAACGGCACGGCATCGCGCTCGTGGACGTGGTCGTCGTCAACTTGTATCCATTTCTGGACGCGGCTGCCAAATCCGATACACCATTTCACGAAATGATCGAGGAAATCGATATTGGCGGTCCGGCGCTCGTAAGAGCCGCCGCGAAGAACTTCGCGGACGTCCTGGTCGTCGTCGATCCGCAGGACTACGGTCGGCTGCTCGACGCGCTCGATTCGACGCCGACGCTCCAGTTTCGATTCGACTTGATGCGGAAGGCCATTGCTCACACGGCGGCGTACGACACCGCCATTGCCGACGCGCTGGCGCGCGTGCGGATTGAGGGAGATCGCTTCGAGCGCGGGGACGGAGTGGGGACGGACCCGGGACGGAGTGGGGACGGACCCGGGACGGACCCGGGACGGACCCGGGAGGTGGTGGCGACGGAAGCGGGACGGAGCCCACTCGATGCGGAACGCCTGACGATTTCCCTGGAGAAGGTGCGGAACTTGCGATACGGCGAGAATCCGCATCAGCGCGCCGCCTGGTATCGGCCAGCATGTGCGAACGCGCCGGGCGTGTTCGGCTTCAGCCGGACGACACCGACACACGACGTCACGATCGTCCAGGGCAAGGAGCTGTCGTTCACCAACCTGCTCGACGTCGATGCCGCGGTCCGAATCGTCTCGGAGTTCGACGAACCCGCGGCCGTCGTGATCAAGCATACGAATCCGTGCGGTGTGGCGATCGGCGACTCCGCGGCCGACGCATACGTCCGCGCACGCGACGCCGACCGTCTCGCGGCGTTTGGCGGGATCGTCGCGCTGAACCGTCCACTCGACGTCGCGGCCGCCGAAGCCATCGTGTCGACCTTCATCGAAGCCGTCACTGCGCCATCGATCGACGAAGCGTCCGTCCCGGTGCTCGCGCGGAAACAGAACATGCGCGTCGTCGTTGCCGGCTTCGACCATCTGAGGAACAGCGGCGTCGAGATTCGATCGATCCTGGGCGGCGTGCTCGCACAGGAGGAGGATCAGGTGCTCGAGGCGCGCGTGGCCTGGTCGCCTTCGTCTTTGCCCGACGGGGTTCGGGTCGTGACCAGACGCCAGCCGTCACCGGCGGAATGGGAGGCGTTGCGATTCGCCTGGCGCATCTGTGCCCACGTGAAATCGAATGCGGTCATCTTTACCGATGCACGCCGGACGCTGGCGATCGGCGCCGGCCAGGTGAGTCGGGTTGACGCGGTCAGCATGGCGGTCACGAAGGCCGGACACGCGAATGTCGCCCTCGGCGGATCGGTGGCGGCATCGGACGCGTTCTTCCCGTTCCGCGATGGTCTCGACGCCGTGGCGAACGCCGGCGCGACGGCCGTCGCCCAACCCGGCGGATCAGTACGCGATCAAGAGGTCATCGCCGCCGCCGACGAGCACGGAGTCGCGATGGTGTTCACCGGACGGAGACACTTCCGGCACTGAACCGACGGAGAACAATGAACGCAAAGGCCGCGAAGGCCGCGAAGGATTCATGGTGAGATGGCTGGCCTGCTATCGCCACAGGGACAGAATCTTTGCGGCCTCAGCGGCCTTTGCGTTCTTCGGGTTCTGATTCTGCAAGTCCGCGAGTTCTGCGAGTTCCGCGTTGATCGTCGTGGGATGCGGATGCGGACGCTGCGGGTCAGGGCTGTCCGACCGATGCGCACAACTCGTCCGGCGTGACGGTGGCCGGACCGAACCTGCCGACGACGATGCCCGCGGCGTGGTTCGCGAGGATGGCGGCTTCCGCCGGCGTGGCACCCGCGGCGAGCGCCAGCGCGAGCGTGGCGACCACGGTATCGCCCGCGCCGGTGACGTCCGACACCTCACGCGCCACCGCCGGCACGGCGCCTTCGCAAGTGTCGTGCGACAGCCACATTCCCGCTTCGCCCCGCGTGATCAGCACGCCGTCGCTGTGCGCGAGCGCGCGAAAATCACGCGCCGCCTGCCGCGCATCGTCGTCGGTGCGCACACGGCGGTGCGTGGCCGCTTCTACCTCGTAATGGTTCGGTGTCACCAGGGTCGCGCCCGCGTAGCAGGAGAGGTGCGCAATCTTCGGATCGATCACCACGGCGCGGTTGGTCGATTTCAACGCCACGAGCGCTTCCACCACGTGCCGCGTAATCGTGCCCTTCACGTAGTCCGACACCAGCAGCACCTTCGAATCGGCGCCCAGCCGCCTGACGCGTGCCACCACGACCCGCGCCAGGTCGCCGCTCACATCCGAGTCGTGCTCGTAATCGATGCGCGCGACCTGCTGGTTCCGCTCCGTCACGATCCGGACCTTCTCCGTCGTCGGCCGATTGCGATCCTCGACGAGTCCTTCGGCGCTGATGCCGGCGGCCGCCAGCTGATCGCGCAAACGGGCTGAAGCCGGGTCGATGCCGACCACACCGACGAGCGACACGTGACCACCGAGCGTGACCAGATTGTGTGCGACATTTGCCGCGCCGCCGAGCCGCAGATACTCCGACTCGAAACGGACGACCGGTACGGGAGCTTCGGGCGAGATGCGCGACACGCGACCGACGATGAATCGGTCGAGCATGACGTCGCCGACGACGAGCACGTGAAGGCCGTCGAAGCGCGCGACGACCTCGACCGCGCGCCTGGCGTCGAGTGCAGGCAGGTTCATGGAACGCGTACGTCAGACCGGGCGTGTGGACGGAGGCGCGAGCCGTCGACGGGGCACACGGGCGAGCCGCGGCGGCAGGGTGACCGGCTGATCGGGTTCGCTAGGAGCGTGTCCGAGTAATCGACACGGAGCGAGGCGGAGAGCACAGAGAGAATAAGCCACAGAGACACGAAGACACAGAGAATCTCTGTGTCTCGGTGTCTCCGTGGCTGATTTACCCTCTGTGAGCTCATGCCCGCTCCGTGAGCGCGCTCTAGCGTCCGCCGCGAACGGCAGCGTAATCAGGATCAGGAACAGCATCAGGAACTCGGAATCGCCGAAATTGTATTCGAACAATCCCGCCGACAGCATCGCCACCACGGCCGCGAGCGCGGCCGCAGTGACAAAGCGGTGACGGTCCGCGCGAAACCGTTTTCCGAGCGCGACGGTGAGCGACAGGATGAACCAGCCCCAGGCTGCAAGGGCCGGAAGACCGCGCTCTGCGGCAATCTGCAGCGGCACATTGTGCAGGTGCGGGTTGAGCGCCTCGACGGCCTCGGGATCGCGGTACTCGGGGTACACCTTTATCACCATGTTCGGACCGACGCCGGTCAGCGGATGCGCGCCGATCATGTGCCGGCCCTCGCGCAGCATCGCCATGCGGTCGCGGTTGGTCGGATCCTGCAGGTTGAAGATCGACATGAAGCGCGACGTGATCACGCCCGGCGCGACGGCGAAGAACATCGCGGCGAGTATCGGCAGGATCGCCAGCAACCGGAAGTCTTTGAGCGCCAGCAGCAGCGCTGCAGCTGCGCACGCGCCGACCCACGCGTTCCGCGACAGCGAGACGGCCACGGCCACCGTCAGCGCCGGCATGACGAGCGCCGCCCACGTCCGGTCGCGCTCGCCGAACAGGACGCGCGCGAGGGCGACGCCAATCACCAGCATCAGCACACCGGAATAGGTCATGTAATGACCGAGCGTGCCCTGGACGCGCTGGTGGAGGTTGTCGTACCGCAGCACGCCGTACTGCACGATGCCGACGGCGGCGGCCGCAGCCGCGAACGAGACGAGCACGGTCACCAGCGTGGACGCGCGATCGCCCGCGGCCAGACGATAGGTGAGGGGCACGATGACGAGCAGCACGAGCTGCTTGCAGTCGATCAGGCTCGTGCGCGGGTCGGGGGAGAAGGCCGCCGACACGAGCGTGAGCCCCGCATACGCGAGCAGCGGCCAGAAGAACCGCGGGACGTCGACGCGCTCGCGCCGCACGACGACGAGCGCCAGCCAGCACGCGACGGCAACCGTGAGCAGGATCTGCGCCGCCGCAATCGAGAACTGCAGCGCACCCGCCACGCCGTACAGCGCGATGGTTCCGGCGAGCTCGAGCCGGTCGTCGCGAATCGGATGCGACGCGTCGAGCGCGATGGCGTCAGCGTTGCTCATGCTCCCGGAATTTGCCCCGCGTTCAGTTTCAGGAATTCGCGGTAGTGTCCGCCTTCAGGCGGACCTTGTCGGGTGCGGCTGAAGCCGGACGCTCCTGTTTGTCGGTCCGGCTGAAGCCGGACACTACCTTCCGATCGGTCTCGACGAAGCTCACATCTTAGCAGCGGCATTCTGATCCCGCGTGCGGACTGCCGCCTCGATTACCTGCTCGGGTGAAATCCGCGTCAGGCAGCGGAAATCGCCTGGCGCGCAGACTCGTTGGTGGCACGGCCGGCAGGGCAGGTCGCCGGCATCAATCGACGCGGTGGCCCACCGTTCGTCACGCCACGGCGCCGATCGGATCGGAAGCGTCGGCCCGTAGAGCCCCACGATGGGCACCGTGCTCGTCGCGGCGATATGCAGCGGTCCGCTGTCGCCGCCGATGAAGAGTGCCGCGCGATCGAACAAGGCCCGCAGTTCGGCCAGGGAGAATTCGCCGCACGACAGCACATATGCACCAGCCTCGCCCAGCGCGGCGCGTGCCTCGGCGATGACGCGCTCGGCCGCGTTCCGCTCCGACGGGCCGGCGGTCACAATGACGCGAGTGGCGGGTGCGTCGCGCACCAGCGCCGTGACGAGTCGGACGAAGTGGGCCATCGGCCAGCGCCGGAATGGATTGCCAGCGCTGACGTGCACGACCACCACGCGGTCCGCCGGCTCGACGCCCGCGTTCGCGAGCCTGATCGCGACGCTCCGGGCCGTGTCGTGTTCGACCGGCATTTCGACCGGGAAACGGACGCGATCGGGCGGCACAATGTCGAGCACCTCGAGGAGATCCCATTGATTTTCAACGGAGTGGCGCGGCCTCAGGGTGCGGGGGCGGGCCACCCGCTGTGTGTACATCCAGCTTCGACCGATAACGTGATAGCCAATCCGCGTCGGTGCGCCGCTCAGCCAGGTGAGCAGGGAGGCGCGCGGGCCGCCGTGGAAGTCGATGACCAGATCGTAGCGGCTGTCCCGAAGTCGCCGGCCGAGGGCCACGTCATCCGCGAATCCCCGGATGCCGGCTCCGCGGGGCGCGACAATCACCTCGTTGAGGTGCGGATTATGGATGACCACCGCGGCGGCAGGCGGCTCAACGATGTAGGCGAGGTGCGCGTCGGGGAAACGCCGCCGGAGGGCGTGAATGGCAGGCGTTGTGAACACGACGTCGCCGATCTGCCGCAGCCGGACCAGGAGAATCCGCATCGATCATGAATCAGCCATTCCGCCGATCGGGTAATCTGATAGCTCAGTCTTCGATCGTCGCTTCGTCAATGAGCATCACGGGAATGTCGTCTTTGATTGGGTACACGCGTTTGCACGTCGCACATTTCAGCGCGGTCCCCTCCTTGACCAGTGTCACAGGTGTCTTGCAGTTGGGGCATGCCAGGATCTCAAGCAGCTCCGAGTCGACGGCCATGCGATGACTATATGACACGTCTCAGCTTTTATGGAACAATTTGAACGTATGAAAGTCGTCTGCCTTGCTGCGTTGCTGAGCGTTGCGATACCGCTGTCGGTCGCGGCCCAGACGGCGCCGGACAAAGTTGGTCAGGCGTATGCGCAGTTTCTGATCGGCCATCATCTGGAGGACGCGGAGGACGCCGACGGCGCGATTGCGGCGTACAAGCGCGCGATTGAGCTCGATCCCTCCGGGGCGGATGCGACCGCCGACCTCGCCGCTCTGTATCTGCACCTGAACAAGTTTCAGGAGGCGCTCACCACGGCGGAGCAGGCGCTGAAGACCTCGCCGGAGAACCCTGAAGCCAATCGCGTGATGGGGATCGTGTACGCCGCCCTGGTCGAAACCAATCGCGAGACCAGACCGCGGACGCGAACGACCGACAACACCGACGAGAACATTGCCAAAGCCATCCGGCATCTCGAGCTGGCGATTGCCCATCCGCAGGGCGAGCCCGATCCGACGGCCCGGGTCATGCTTGCGCGGCTCTACCTTCGCAGCGGTACGTTCGACAAGGCGATCGGCCTGTTGACCGTGCTCGTCGATCAGGAGCCCGGCTGGGGCGACGTTCCGGTGCTGCTCGCGGAAGCGTACGCCGGCGCGGGACGCACCGCCGATGCCATCGCCTGGCTGGAGGGCCACGACGATCCGCGGCTGCTGCCGACCCTCGCCGATTTCTACGAGCGCGAGCGCCGGTGGAAGGAAGCCGCCGACACGTACGCGCGCGTCCTGGAGCACCCGTCGCGCAGCGTCGACCTGCGCGAACTGAAAACCCGGTACGCCTCCGCGCTGTTGAACGTCGGCGCGCGGGCCGACGCCGGGAAGGCGCGCGATCTGCTGTCGGACGTGGTCACGGCCAATACGACCGATGCGCGAGCGCTGTATCTGCGGTCGCAGGCGGCGCGCCGGCTGGGCGATCTGCCGGCGGCGGAAGCGGATGCCCGCCGCGTCATCACGCTGAACAGGAAAAGCCCGTGGGGCCACTACGCGCTGGCCGAAGCGCTCGAACAGGGGCATCGGTATCAGGCCGTCATCGACGAAATCGGCCCCGTCGTCGCCGAGGCGCGCGGAAAGGCGGGCGCGGATCCGTCCTTCGACGTCGGCCTGCTGCTGCCGCATCTCGGGTTCGCGTATCAGGAGCTGGGTCAGTTCGACAAGGCGATTGCCTCGTTCGAGGAAGCACGACGGCTGTCGCCCAAAGATCCCGCCGTGGCCGGTTACCTGGTTGAAGCGCACATCGCGGCGAAGAAGTACGCCAATGCGGCGGAGGTCGCACGGTCGGCGCTCGCCGAGCACCCGGACGATCTCCGGCTGATGCGCCTTCAGGCGCAGGCGCTCCGCCAGAGCGGTCAGCCCGATCGGGGTGTGGCGGTGATGGAAAGCGCCCTGACGAAGCACAACGACGACCCGGCGGCCTACATCGGACTGGCGCAGTTATATGTGGACGTGGACCGCGGCGCGCAGGCGGTGAAGCTGCTGCAGGATGCGCAGACGAAGTTTCCCGCCGACAACACCATCGTCTTCGAGCTGGGCGCGGTGTACGACAAACAGAAACGGTTCCCGGACGCCGAAGCGACGTTCAAACAGCTGCTCTCGCGCGATGGCGAGAACGCGCCCGCGCTCAATTACCTGGGATACATGCTGGCGGAACGCGGCGAGCGTCTCCAGGAATCGGTAGACCTCCTGCAGAAAGCGCTGCGGATCGATCCCGATAACGGATCGTATCTGGACAGCCTCGGGTGGGCGTACTTCAAAGCCGACAAGCTCGATCTCGCCGAGACCAACCTGCGCCGCGCTGCCGATCAACTCAAGACCAACTCGGTCATTCAGGACCACTACGCCGAGGTGCTCTTCAAGCTCGGACGGTACGACGAGGCGATCGCCGCCTGGTCGCGGGCGCTGGCGGGCGACGGCGACTCGATCAACCGTGCCGACATCGACAAGAAGATCCGGAACGCGAAACAGAAGCTCGGAAAGAAATGACCCGCGGTGGCGGGTACGGCTCACGAATCATCGCCGCCGCGCTTTCCATCCTCGCCGCCGCGTGCGCACCCTCCTTGATGAAGCTGCCGGGCGGTCCCGGCACGCCGGCTTCCGATGCCGCTGACGCGCTGACCGATGCAACCGCGGCCTGCAGCGCTGTGTCGACTATCAGCGCCGAGGTGGGCGTCGCCGGATCGGTTGGCGGCCGCCGCGTACGTGGCCGCCTGCTTGCCGGACTTGCCACGCCGGCGTCCGTTCGGCTCGAAGCCGTTGCTCCTGTGGGCCAGCCACTCTTCATCCTGGTTGCGACGGGCGACGATGCAACCCTGTTGCTTCCGCGCGACGAACGCGTGCTGCCGCACGGCCAGCCATCAGCCGTGCTCGAGGCTGTGGCCGGCGTCCCGCTCGATCCCATCGATTTGAAAGCGACGCTGACCGGGTGCTCGCTGCCGGCGACCGCGAACGGCCGTCAGTTCGGCAATGAGTGGCGCGTGGTCACCGCCGGATCATCCGACGTCTACGTGCGTCG
>QHWF01000033.1 GCA_003222455.1 Acidobacteriota bacterium | reverse complement strand
GCCGGTCCACGCATGGCCCGCATCAGCGAACCCCGCGGCGTGAACGGTATGGAGCATGACCGGCCACGTGCCGGCGCCGCGTTGCGGACGCCACAGCGGCCAGCGGTAGTCGGCGTTCACCAGCGCGACGTGATTGCCGGCGAACGTGTCGCTGCCGAAACCGCGCAGAAGGCTGATGGCGTTTCGGCCGAGATCGATCACGCTCGCATTCGGGAGTGCGCCACCCAGGTGAAAGTTGCGACGGATATCGACATCGCCGGTTGACACGCCGGCCGCCCCGCGGAGCGCCACAACATGATGGCTGCCCAGGCCAGGTACATATGCGCGTGCGTCGGCAGTGAAGGTTGTCGCGTCCCCGAACGATCCGAGACTGCGCGGCACCCGCTCGGCCGTGGCGCCGACCGTCACGCCGCGCTCAGAACTGATCGAGTAGCCATACGTGTGAGCCGACGAGGTCGCCCAGCCACCGCGAACGGCGCGGCGATCACGCGAGATCGTCCCGTCTGGAAGCTTGTAGTCGTCCACGCCGGTCAAGAACGAAACCGTCGCAAGATGTGACACACGGACATGCCGCATGGGAAGGAGCACGCCGGCCTCGAGCCGCCGTTCCCGCAACGTGGCGTTCGACGTCGTGCCCGACGCGGTCGCAGGACCGGAGAAGAACGACGTGGCGCTCGATGCGGCTGCCCACACGGTGGGACGCCAGCGGTTGTAGGCGTAAAAGAGAGTCCAGTCCGGCGTTGCGGCGCCTGGCTTCTCGGCAGCGGCGGGACCGGACACGAGCCAGCTCGCTGAGGCGACATAGGCGTGGTAGCCGAGGACGTCGAAGCCGGCCGCTGCGGCGCCGACCCTGACCTGTGTGCTGTCGCCTTCAACAATCGGTGTCCACGAGGTCGGGCGCAGCGTCGGCCACGGGGAATACGGTCTCGGTTCGTGATCGAGCGGCTCCAGTTCCGCCGCCCTCGTCTGCGCCGACTGCACGTTTCTGGGAGGCCTCGCTTCGCCGGACACGGGGTATGGCATGGAAAACAGATCGAAACCGTCAACGGTGTATCCCACGAACACGATCGTCTTTCCGTCTGGAGAGATGTCGGGCCAGGTCGCGCCGCCGGTGGTGGTCGTCAGCGGCCGTGCGTGAAGCGCCTGGAGCGGATCATCGATCGGAAATTCGTACAGATTGAACGCCTGATCGCGCGGGGCCGCCGCGGCGACGACCGCGTGGCCGTCAGGGCGCCAGGCGGGAGTCACGACGCGGACGCTGCGGTACGGTGTGACCGTGCGAAGACCCTTTGTGGCGACGTCGACAATCACGATTTCCGAGAGCCCGCCAAGCTGATGCCGCTCGACAGCGATTGATCTGCCATCGGGCGACCAGCGCGGCGTGTTGAACTGGGTCTCGGATTCGGCGATCAGAGTTTCGATGGGGAGGGTCTGGCTGAAGCCGGACTCTACCGGGGATGGCAGGGCGGTCACTGCGTCTGTGCCGCGTGTTCCGGTAATGTCCGGTTGCTTCCGCCTCGCTCGTGTCCGCCTTCAGCCGGACCAGAACCAGATTGCGTTGACCCGCCCGGTCCTGGACGGCGACCAGCGTCCGCCCGTCGGGCGACAGGTCGGGATCCAGCAGCCGTGCTCCGGATGTCAGCCGCCGCACGCGTCCGGTTGCGCGCGACAAGGCGTACAGATCGCTGTACAGCGCAACATTGCGATGGAGCTCCTGCTGGTCGAAATAGAGCTCGTCGCGGCCGATCGCGGTGGTCGAACCCAGATAACGTCTGGTCAGTTCTTTCGGATGCGCCCGGACTGTCATCGCGGGCGCGGTGACATCGATGGCCAGGCGTTGGAGCGCGGGAAATCCGTGCGGCGTTCGAACCGAATAGACGATCTCGGCACCGAACGTGTCGGACGCGAACCGATCGAACCGCGGACCGCTGACGGCAAAGCCATGATGGGTCAGTCGCACGATGCCCGTATTGGGAACGGCCGCCGGTGCGTTGTCGAGCAGCGATCGCTCGTACTCGCGCCACAGTGTGCCAAGCGATTCGCCATAGACGCGCTTGAACACGCGGGACGCGGTGAACGGGACGCGCCGTGCCGTCGCATCGGCAAGCGCCGTGAGCGTGCCGGCGCCGAAGCGATCGGCCAGGTATTGATGGAAGCCGAGGCCATAGGCGTACGACGCCTGACCGGCCGGCCAGTCGGTCAGGCCGCCGTTGATCCGATCGATCGGCTCGAGCACGTGCTCGCGTGCGGCTTCACGGAGAACTGCGCCAAAATCGCCGGCGTGCAGCCGCCCCTGGCCGGTGAGCGCGCTTTCTTCATACGTCGCGAGGCCTTCGATCTGCCAGATCGGCAGATACAGGTTCGGAAAACCGATCGGCATGCGGCCGAAGAGCCGCCTGATCGCTCGCGCCCAGCCCTCCGATCGATCGAGGTGAACGATGTGCGTGAACTCGTGTGTGAAGACCAGGCGCAGCCAATCGTCGATCTCGCCAATGAACTCGTATCCTGCCGGCCAGGCGGTCGTCACGATGACGGTGTTGTACGGCACCGGCGTCGCGGAGCCGTCGGCCAATTCCGATTGATCGACGAGCACGACGTGGGTCCGCGGCGGCGGCTGCACGCCGAGCGGCCGCCGTAACGCCATCCATGTTTCTTCGGCAAGCGCGGCAAGCCGCCGGGCGAGCGGCTCGGCGCCCTGATGGAAATAGATGACGAAATGCTCCGTGGGGATCGTGCGAAATCGCAGCGCCGGATCGAACAAGCTGGCGGCGTGCCCGGGTGGTGTCAGAAGCGTCGTCCATACAATCGCAACGGAGACGCCGCGCAGGACGGCCCGAGGGGCGCGTCCGACGAACTGGCGCCACCTTGGAACGCAAAGGCCGCGAAGGCCGCGAAGAAAGACCATCTTTTCTTTGCGGCCTTTGCGGCCTCTGCGTTTAATCGTGTTATTTGCTCCAGGTGCGTGCGAAATCACACATCACAATTCCTTCTTCAGCTCGGCCAGCAGCGCGAGCGCTTCGATCGGCGTCATGCGATCGATATCGACCGCGGCGAGCCGCTGGTGCAGCTGATCGGCCGCGGGCGTCGACTGAAACAGCCCGAGTTGCCGCTGCGGCTCCGACGGCGTGCCGCTCACCGAGGGACGCCCGCCGCGGGCCAGTTCATCCCGTTCGAGTGCCATCAGGATGTCGCGCGCGCGATCGATGACGCCGCGCGGAAGCCCGGCGAGACGCGCCACCTGGATCCCGTAGCTGCGGTCGGATCGCCCCGGCACGATCTTGCGCAGGAAGACGATCCCGTCCTTCCACTCCCGCGCGGCGACGTGAAAGTTGACGACGCCGGGCGTGGCATCCGCCAGATCGGTGAGCTCGTGATAATGGGTGGCGAACAGCGTTTTCGGCCGCAGGTTCGGGTTCGTCGCCAGGAATTCGGCCACGGCCCACGCGATGCTCAGCCCGTCGAACGTCGCCGTCCCGCGCCCGATTTCGTCCAGCACCACCAGCGACCGTGACGTCGCACTGTGCAGGATATGCGCCGTTTCCTGCATCTCAATCATGAAGGTGGACTGCCCGCGCGCGATGTTGTCGGACGCGCCGACGCGCGCGAAGATGCGGTCCACGAGCGGGATCTTGGCCTCGCGCGCCGGCACGAACGACCCGGCCTGCGCCATCACGGACAGCAGGGCGGCCTGCCTCAGGTATGTCGATTTGCCGCCCATATTCGGGCCCGTCAGGATCACGAGCTGACACGACGAACCGTTCAACGTGACGTCGTTCGGCACGAACGCATCGCCCGTCGACGATGCCCGCCGCTCCACCACTGGATGGCGGGCGTCGGCGACGCTGAAGTCGTCGCCCTCGTGCACGTGGGGCTTGACGTAATCGTTGACGGCGGCGACCTCGGCGAGCGCCGCCAGCGCGTCGAGCGTCGCCAGTGCCCGGGCGGTGGCCTGGATCCGGGGCGCCTCGGCGGCGACCGCGACGCGCAGCGTCTCGAACAGCTCGAGCTCACGTTCGAGGATCCGTTCGTCCGCGCCGAGCACTTTCTCTTCGTATTCTTTCAGTCCCGGCGTGATGAAGCGTTCACCCCCGGCGATCGTCTGTTTGCGCTGATAGTCGGCCGGCACGGCGTGCAGGTTCGACTTCGACACCTCGATGTAGTACCCGAACACGCGGTTGTAGCGGACCTTGAGCGAGCCAATCCCCGTGCGTGCCCGCTCGCGGTCCTCCATCTCCGCGATGACCCGCTTACCGGATCGGCTGATCGCTCGCAGATCGTCGAGCTCGCGATCCACGCCGTCCCGTGCGAACCCGCCGTCGCGGGCAAGCGCCGGCGGATCGTCCACGAGCGTGGACGCGATCCGGTCGCGGATATCGCCGAGGTCGTCCAGCTCCGCGACGAGCGATTTCACGAGCAGCGCCTGAAGATCGGCGAGGATCGTCCGCAGGTGCGGGACGATGGCGAGCGACTGTTTGAGGCCGACGAGATCGCGGGGACCCGCGGTGCCGAGAGCAGCGCGTGCGACCAGGCGCTCCAGATCCTGCACCGCTTTGCACGTCTCCCGGAACTTCCCGCGCTCGGTGGTCCGCGACGCGATCTCCTCGACCGCGTCGAGCCGGTCGCGGATCGGTTCGAGGCAGACGAGTGGGCGCAGCAGCCAGGATCGCAGCAGGCGGCTGCCCATGACGGTCGTCGTGCGATCGAGCTCGGCCAGCAGTGACCCGTCGCGGCCGCCATCGGATCCCTCGATGATCTCGAGATGTTTCAGCGTCGTCGGATCGATGAGCAGGGTATCGGCACGCTCGCGATAACTGATCGAGCGGACGTGCGCGAGATCGACCTTCTGGCTGTCGCGCAGATAGGTGACCAGCCCGCCGGCGGCGGCGGTCGCCGCCGGCCGGCGAGCGAGACCGAACCCTTCGAGACCTGCGGCGCGAAGCTGATCGAGCAGCGTGCGTCGGGCCGATTCCAGCTCGAACGCCCATGGCTCGATGGGCGTGATCGGGAACGCGCCGATGGCCGCCGGCGGCAGGAGTGGATGATTCGGCGATCCGTCGTCGTCGTGTTTCGGGACGACGATTTCGCGCGGGCGCAACAAGGTGAGCTCGTCGACAAGGGCCTGAACGCCGTCGTCGCCCGAGTATTCGGCGGCGCTGAACTCACCGGTCGAGAGGTCGAGCAGGGCGACGCCGACGGTCGGCTGCAGATGACGCGTCCGGTCGCGCGGATGAGGGTCCCGCGTCACCAGCGCCATCAGAAACGCCGGCTCGCGCGCATCGAGATAGTTGCCGTCGGTGAGCGTCCCGGGCGACACGACGCGAACGACCTCCCGTTTGACGACACCCTTCGCCTTGCGCGGATCTTCGACCTGCTCGCAAATCGCGACGCGGAACCCTTTTTTCACCAGGCGCGCGATGTAGGCATCGATGGCGTGGAACGGCACGCCGCACATCGGAATGCCGCCGCCGTTGGCGTCTTTCGATCGTGACGTCAGCGTCAGATCGAGCGCCCGTGCGGCGACCAGCGCGTCCTCGTAGAACATCTCGTAGAAGTCGCCCATCCTGAACAACAGGATCGCGTCCCGATGCCGTTGCTTGGCGTCGAGGTACTGACGCATCGCCGGCGTTGCCGTCGCTGACATATCCTTAAGAGAGTTTAGTGCAGCTGTCAGCTGTCAGCCATCAGCTGTCAGCGATCAGGCCGAAAGCCGAAAGCTGAGATCCGAAAGCTGAGAGCTGAAAGCTGAGAGAGATGCTGGCGCTCGCCCTCGACACGACGACACGCACCGGAGGCGTCGCGCTCGTCGACGACGATCGGATCGTCGAGGAGCGTGTGGGCGACCCATTGCGCGAGCCAGCCGAGCGTCTGCCCGGTGAGCCGCTCGCCCTGCTGCAGGCACATGGCGTCGCGCTGGCATCCATCGATCTCTTCGCCGTGGCGTCTGGCCCCGGATCGTTTACCGGCCTGCGTGTCGGGATTGCGACCATGCAGGGGTTCGCGTTCGTCGGCGGGCGGCGAATGGCGGGCATTCCAGCGCTGGAGGCGCTCGGACACGTGGGCAGCGTCGGTCGAGCGCCGGGCTCGATCGTCGCCGTCTGGATGGATGCGCGCCGCCGTGACGTGTTCGCGGCGTTGTACCGTGTCACAGCGGCCGCGTTGTTCGAGCCCGAGCACCTGGCACCGATCGACGGTCCGCTGGTCGGCGAGCCTTCGGCGGTGGTGGCGGCGTGGCTGCCTGCGCTCGGCGGCCAGCAAGGCGTGTGGATTGGTGACGGCGCCACGCTGTTCGCGGAGACGATCGCCCGGCATGTGCCGTTGCCGGAAATTCTGCCGCATCCCGTGCTGGCCGGAGCGATCGGCCGACTGGCGATTACGCGGGCGCGCCGGGGGGAAGCGGTGTGCCCGGCGGCGGTTCGGCCGCTGTATCTGCGCCGGCCCGATGCCGAGCTCGATCGGGAGAAGCGCTTGAGGAAAATGTTTATTGTGACCCGCGATGGTGACGTGGAGAATTGAACCGCTCGCCTCGCCGCGTCAGATCGACGAGATCCTGACGATCGAAGAAGCGTCGTTCACGAATCCCTGGACGCGCGAGATGTACCTCGCGGATCTCGACAACCGTGGTGTGTCGTATTGCTTTACCGCACAGGGCGAGGACGGCCACATCGTCGGATTCTGTTCGGTGTGGCGGGTGGCCGACGAGATTCACATCAACAATTTGGCGGTCAAACCGGAATTCCGGCGCAGAGGCGTCGCCACCGCGCTGCTGACCCACGCGCTCGCCGAGGGCGCCCGTCTCGGCGCGCAGCGCGCGACGCTGGAGGTGCGGCGGTCGAATGAGGCCGCCCGTCTGCTCTACGAACGCTTCGGATTCGTGGTGGCCGGCATTCGACGCGGCTATTACACCAAGCCGATCGAGGATGCACTGGTGCTCTGGCGGGAGTCTCTGAAAAGAGACAAATGAACCGGAAACGACAACGACGTGCGGCTGGCCTTGAAAGCCCCCGGTCCTTGTGCTACGTTCGCCTCGGTACCACCGCAATCGATGCAGCCGCACGGCCCTCTCCACCGCTCTCGAGTTCCCCGATTAATCGATGTCCAAGGAGGCGGAGCATGAATGCCCAGTCGCAGGATCTGAAGGCGCAGCTGATCGAGACGGACCAGGAGTTTCACGAGCTCGCCGTCAAGCATCACGAGCTGGAAGATCGCCTGCAGCAACTGACCGCCAAAACATATCTCTCCGAGCCCGAGCAAGTCGAAGAAACCAACCTCAAGAAACGCAAGCTTCAACTCAAAGATCGGATGGAAGACATCATCCGGCGCCGCCGCGATCAGGAGCAGCAGTAGCACGCACACACATGGGTGCGCCCGCGGGCGCGCCCATCCTTGAAGTGTGAAGTGTGAGGTGAAGTGTGAACTTCAGACTTCAGACTTCAGACTTCAGACTTCAAAGTTTGAGATCGTCAGGATCAGCGGTGCGTCTCGACTCCGCCGGCCTTCCGTTCATCGCGGGTGCGCTGGGCCTCGCCGTCGTGTCTGCTGCGGCGGGCACGTGGATGCTCGTCATTGCCTTTGGCGCACTCGCGGCGATGTTCGCGTTCTTCTTTCGCGATCCGGAGCGCATGCCGCCCGCCGGCGTGGACGTCGTCCTGGCGCCGGCGGACGGACGCGTGCTCGTGGCCGGTCCGGCGGTCGCGACGGTGGCGCCGCCCGGAACGTGGCAGCAGATCAGTATTTTCCTCTCCCCGATGGACGTGCACGTCAACCGCATTCCGGTGTCGGGACGGATCACGAAGGTCAGCCTCAAACCGGGACGATTTCTTCCCGCCTATCGAGATGACGCCGGCAGCGAAAACGAACGCAGCGAAATCTGGATCGATCATGACGGGCGAACGGTGGTCGCGCGACAGATTGTCGGCATCCTGGCACGACGCGTCGTGTGCCGGGCGACGATCGGCAGCGAGGTGCGCGCGGGCGATCGGTTCGGCATCATGAAATTCGGTTCACGAATGGACGTGTTCGTCCCGGAGGCGGCCACGCTCACCGTCAAGATGGGCGATGTCGTGCGCGGTGGCGAGACGGTCATCGCGGTGCTCGGCGTGAAAACACAGAAGGACACAAAGGACACAAAGGATCAATCCTGATGGCCTTGGGTTCGGTACCGTCCAGGACCTACCACTATGCGCGCAGTGATCTTGGATGTATGGTTGTTTTCGCCGGCGAAGCCGGCCTACTTTACAGAACGTCACGATTGAACGCAGAGGTCGCAAAGGACGCAAAGTAAAGACAGGATTTCTTTGCGGCCTTCGCGGCCTTTGCGTTCCCCGGTGCTACTGGGACACGCTCCGGAGCGTGTGCTTGCTTCTCAGACACGCTCCTAGGGTAACCTGATGATCGAAAGCGTCGGGTAGCTCATTTTGCAGAACCACCACGCAAGGCGTTTGCGCTTTTTGCGGCGAGGGACCGACCGGCAGCCTCGCAGACGGTTCCGCCGCGGTGTGTATCTGCTGCCCAGCCTGTTCACGCTCGGCAACATGTTCTGCGGCTACGCCTGCGTGGTATACGCCATGCGCGGCGAATTCGAGACGGCGGCCCCGTTCATCGGTTTTGCGATCGTGCTCGACATGCTCGACGGTCGCATTGCCCGCCTGACCGGCACGGCGAGCGATTTTGGTGTCCAGTTCGACTCGCTTGCCGACGTCATTTCGTTCGGCATCGCACCCGCCATTCTGTCGTTTTCGTGGGGCCTCCAACCGCTCGGCCGGCTGGGGTGGGCGGCCGGGTTCCTCTTCGTCACTGCGGCGGCGATGCGTCTGGCACGCTTCAACCTCCAGGCGGCGGGCGGCGGCGACAAGCGCTATTTCGTCGGCATGCCGAGTCCGGCGGCCGCCGCGGTGCCGGCGGCAACCGTCTACGCCTATCCGTGGGCCTTCTACGACTATCGTGAGGCGCTGCCGGTGCTGGCGATGGTCCTCGTGCCCGCCATGCTCATGGTCAGCACGATTCGCTTTCGCAGCTTCAAAACCATCGACCTGCAGGCCCGTCGTCCCTATCGCGTGCTCCTGTTGATCGCAGCCGCGTACATGCGGCGGTGACACGATTCAGGCATCGCGGCGGCCGCGGTCTCGCGGCGCCGCCACAGATGTCGCCGACCGAATCGACGCCACTCGATCCAGCGATTCGGCCGCAGTAACCCTCACCACGGAGGACGCGGAGGACAGGAGGAAAAATCCTGTCGAAGATTCGACGGGCAGGATTTAACCTCCGCGTCCTCCGCGTCCTCTGTGGTACGGCCTGTCAGGCTTACACCAACGGCAGCTCGAGCGTCTGACTCCGGACCGCAATCGTTCCCCCGTTCAATTCGATGTTGCGCTTCGCGATCGTCAGGCCCAGTCCGGTACCGGTGGCCTTGGTCGAGAAATACGGCTCGAAGATGCGACCGACCGCTTCCTGATCCATGCCGATGCCGCTATCGGTGATCTCGACCAGCAGGCGCCTGGGACTTGCGCCTTCCGTGCTGGCGGCGACTGCGCGGGCAGGCGCGGCGCTGTCCTGCGCGGCTGAAGGATCGTCGACGACCCGTACCGCCATCGCCAGTCTGCCGCCGCCGGGCATCGCGTGCAGCGCGTTCTCGATGATGTTGGTCAGCGCGCGCGAGAAAAGCGTGCGATCGATCGAGATCAGCGGCAGGTCCGGCGGGGTTTCGACCACGATGGCGACGCGGCCGGCGAGACCGGTTCGATATGACTCCACGACTTCTTCGATCAAATCGGCCAGAGCCGTCGGTTCGGGCCGGGGCACCGGCGCGGACGCGAAGCTGGAGAACTCGGCCGCGATCTGACGGAGCAGCCGCACCTGCGTGAGGATCGCGTTGACGCAATCATCGAGCACTGGCGAGAGCGGGCGTCCGCGATCGACGTTCACGCGGCGCACGTGTTCGGCCGACAGCTGGATCGGCGTCAGCGGGTTCTTGATATCGTGTGCGACCTGCCGCGCCATGTCGGCCCAGGCTTCGATGCGCTGCGTCCGCTCGAGCTCGGCGCGCTGCCGCTTCAAATCCGCCGCCATCTGGTTGAAGTCCTCGACGAGGCGGCGCAGCTCGTCCGACGAGGTGGCGGCGATGCGCGCGTCGAGATCGCCGCGCGCGATGCGCCTGGTGGCGCGCGTGAGGCGGTTCACGGGATCGGCGATGCGCTCCGCCATCCAGTAGCCGATCGCTGCGCCGAACAGGCTGAACAGCACCGCGGCGGACAGCACGCGGCGATCGAGCTCGTCGATCTGTTCGTCGATCTCCTGCTGCCGCGAGGCCAGCGGCACCGTGACGATTCCCTCGCGTCCGCCCGCGCGCACCGGCGCCGCCGCGAGCCGATACCGCACATCGCCGACCTCCTCGTCGCCGACGAACGTCGGCATGCGATCGAGGAGAATGGTCTTGTAAATCTCGCCAGGCGTGCGCGTCGAGAGCAGCTGCGACGCGAACAGATCGCGGGCGCTCGTGGCCTGCAGATGATCGCGATCGAAGAGGTTCACGTCTTCGTCGATCGCGCGCCGGACCAGCACCATGATCTGATCGTCGATGGCCGTCAGCGCGCTCGGCCCGCGCGGCTGGAGCGTCGCGTAATCTTCCACGAGGCGTTGCGCGACGGTCACCGTGCGGCCCGCGGCTTCGTCGACGCTGGCCAGCAGCTGTGAGGCGAAATACCGCTGCGTCGCAAACGCCAGGATCGTCACCGGCAGCACGGCGACCGCCCAGAACGCGAGAAACAGCTTGCGGTAAAAGCTCGAGCGCACCTCGCGCAGCAGCGCGCGGCCGCTGGCCTGGGCCCGCGACGACAGGATGTTGAACAGCGTCGCGGCCGCCAGCAGCGTCAGATACAGCACGCCGATCAGCGCCACGAGCTCGGCGATGTTCATGAAATGACCGAACCAGCTGATGACGGGATAGCCGAGCGCGTAGATGCCGCCGCGATCGCTCCGGAAATACACACGGAACCGCCGCTCGTCCCGATCGAGCGTTTCCCAGATCGGATCGCGCGACGCGACTACGCGCTCGAACACCCGATCGGGCAGTGTCCACACGCGTGTGCCCGACGCGAAGATCGGAACCCGGCTCCAGCCGTACACAACGAATTCGACGTCGCGGCCGAACAGCCCCTCGACCCGCGCTTCGCGTATGGGCCGCACTGATTCGAGATACGGGCTCTGCGACGAGATGAACGGCAACGTGCGGTAGTCGAGCATCGCGCGCACGACGACGGCGCCAATCGGACGCCCGCGCACGCAGACCCCGCGGCTGGCCCGCAGGACGTAGCGCGTGCTCGAGCCGAACGGTGCCACTTCGTCGAACGCTTCCCAGGTGCAGCTGGTCGCCACGAACTGCGGCCTCGTGTACTCCGGCAGGATTTCGAACCGGCTCACCAGCCGCCCGTCGGCCCCATACAGCTCGACGGCGGACGTCAGGCGGTACGTAGCGAGATCGGTCTTCGACCAGACGACCGACGCGCGATCGGTCGCCGGCATCTCACCGGCCGGACTGACGACGAATTGCTCGAGCGGCGGCGACAGCGCATCGATCTGGTCGAGCGTGTGTCCGAGACGGAGCTTGAGATCGTCGCGCAACCGCAGCGCCTGCGGCGCGTACTCCCCGGCGACGAGCAGTTCCTTGGCGTCGGTTGCGAACGCAAAGAGGGATGGATACATCGCGACGGCCGGCGCGAGCAGTGCCAGGAAGAAGGCGATCAGCCGCGCGGCCTGCGACGCGCGCCGCATCTGGCTGCTCACGCGGCCCACGACGATGGCCGCCACGCCGGCCGCGGCCAGGGCGCCCCAGAAGGGGGGAAGCGGCACCGGCGAACCCTGAACCGGCATCATCGCCGTCGTGAGCAGCGCGCCCGCGATCCAGCCAGCCGCCGCGAGGCCGCGCCACGTCCAGGTTCTCGGTGCGCGGCAGATCAGCGCCGGCACGCGAATGATTGCGGCCGCGCTCCAGACGACGGCGGCGTCGAGCAGCACGAGCGCAAACGCCAGCGCGAACCGGGTGCCGCTGAGCGGGTGCAGCGAGAAATGGAGGAGGTCGACATCGGTGTGGGAAACGATCCGCTGCAGGATGCGTTCGTACACCCACAAGAGTGAAGCGCCCATGCCTCCCGCGACGACGAACGCCAGCGTGAACAGGGCGGCAGCCCGGCCCGACGGCCGCAGCACGGGCGGATGCGGCCGGGAGACACGCCGCCGCTCAATGAGATCGATCGCCAGCCATCCGAGCGCGGCGGTCGTCAACGCGGTCAGGAGGAGATCCATGGCCGACGAGATGTCTCGTGGACCGTGGGCGAGATCCGTCGCGTAGTACAGGATGCCGCGCGTGACGAGCAGCGTGACGATGATCCCCAGCGTGCCGTGCAGGAAACGCGGGACGTCCCGCGCCGCGTGCCGCCAGTCGATGAGCGGACCCGTGCACAGCAGCAGCGTGACAGCGAGCACCGACACCGCGGCGGCCGTGACACTCCGCCGCCAGCGCGCGCGTGCCGCATCGAGTTCCTGCCTGGAAAGCTCGGCGTCGAGGAGGGCCCCTCCGCCGCGCGACGGGATGACGAACGAATGCACGTCGGTCCCCGATGGTGGCGGCGGCGCGTCGGCGGGCAGGCGCACGCGCAGCGTGACAGGCGCCACGGACGTGGAGAGGACGAACGTATCGGCCATGCCGGGCGCGCTCTGAACCGTCGCGAGCGTCTGCTCGACGGCAATCGTGGCGAGGCGGGGCGCCGACGGACTCGAGCCATCGGTCAGCGGCTCGACGCGGACGAGTCGTGGCCCGAGCGCGCCCGGCGCGACAAACAAGGCTGGCTCGCCGTGGATGCGGGACGCGGGCAGATCGGACACACGGCCGGCCCACGCGAGCGGCGCGGCGTTCGGGCCATAGATGGTCACGCCGGTTCGGCCGGCCTGCTCGACGGAGAGCGACGCGTCCACCGCATCGAACAACCGCGTCACCGCGGCGGCGTCGCGCGGCGCCCGCGCAATCGCGTCGCGCGCGGCGGCGGCGCGTGATGCGATCGCGCCGAGCGTATCCGCGCTGGCGTCGAATCGCTGCCGCAGTTCGCTCTCGACATGCGCCGCCGCCTCCTGGTCGGTCGAGCCGAAGCGGTCCCGTTCGAGGGCCCAGCCAATCGCGGCGACGAGCAGCGCGGCCGCAACGCCGGATCGCGCCACGCGCAGGATAAGGGACACGGTCAATCACAGGATACACGGGTGCTATAGTGAAATCGATTGGCCCTCAAACATCTGCTCAAGCGCGGTGCGCTGCTCGCTGCAGCGAACTGGCAGACGGTCGCCATTCAATTCGTCGCGCAGACGACGTTTCAGGTGCTGCTTGCCGTGCCGATCATCGGCGCCGCCATCCTCGTGGCCGTCGTGCTCGGCGCCGACCTGGCCGATCTGCTCCAGGGCAGCATGCGTGAAATTTTCACGACGATTGCGAGCGCGCTGCTGTCGGAGCCCGTGGCCCTGGTGGCCTTCATGGTGGCGTTCAGCCTCGCCGTGTTCGGGGGGTCCATCCTGATGTTCCTCGTGAAAGGCGGCACGGTGGAAGTGCTGCTCGCCGCCCACGGTGTCGCCGGCTCGATCGAGCACGAGCCGATTACCGTCGACAGCCTGCGCGGCGCCGCGCAATTCACGCTCAAGCGCTTCACGGACGGCTGTTCGAGACTGTTTCGATCCTACTTGATGCTCGGGCTCCTGTTGATGATCGTGTATGGGCTGTCCGTCGCCGGTTATCTGGTGTTCGTCGTCTATGGCTACCAGATGGTGAGCGGACGCGCCCTCATCGTGGGATGGACATTCGTCGCGGCGCTGGCGGCCGGCGTGCTGGTGGCGTGGATCACGATCGTCAATCTGTTCTATCTCCTGGCGCAGGTGGCGATGGCCGTGGATCGCATCGGCCTGGGCGAGGCGTTCCGGGCAGTCGCCCGGTTCGTGCGCGCCGAATTCCGCGAGCTGGCGGGGATCTTTCTGCTGGTGCTCGCGCTGGTCGTGGCCGCCATGTTCGCGTCGGCGCTCGCGTGGTCGGGTGTCGGCCTGATTGCATTCGTGCCCCTGGTGGGCCTGGCCGTGTTTCCCCTTCAGCTCGCTGCCCTGCTCGTTCGTGGCCTCGTGTTCGAATACCTCGGGCTGACAGCGCTCGGGGCGTATGTCTCGTTGTACGCGCGGGATGCATTGCGCCGCAGGGATGCCGTGAAAGCGTCCGCGGTCAGGTCACCGGTTCAGCATCCGGTGTGACCGGTGCAGCGACAGCGGCGACAGCGCGGCCCGTTCGAGACGAACTCACGCGCGAGGTGGTGGCGAACGCGAGGCGCCTATTCAATCCCGAAACAAGATGACAAGCGGGGTT
>QHWF01000032.1 GCA_003222455.1 Acidobacteriota bacterium | reverse complement strand
CGTTTGCGCCGCATTCACGCCTCGGCGCCGGTTGTGCTGGCTCCGCCAGCGCAGTACCATGGTCATCAAGGTGCTGTCTCGGCGGGGCGCTCGGCAGGTTGTGCTCGCGATTCTGATCTGGGCTGGCGCCGCGCCCGCCATGTCGGCTGCCGACCGGCTCACCGGCTTCATTACCAGCGTCGGCGAAGACTCGCTCGAGATCACGACCAGGCCAGGAACGTCGCGATCGATTCGCACGACGGGCAGCACTCGATACATGAAGTGGGTGACGCATCAGCCGTGGCAGCAGGCGACGGCTGCCGATAGAACATTTCTGCAGGTCGATCGCTGCGTTCAGGTGCAGTTGCAATCGGGCGAGCCGTCAGTCGCCAGGATCATCCGCATCAACACAGACCAACCCGGCTCGATGGTCGACCCCTGTCGGCGATTGCGGGCGCCCCGTCGGGCGAAGTAGAGCCTGAAGAACTCCTGCCGGCTCGGTCTCATCGAGCCGAAGCGTGTCGTACCCAGCGGCAACTTAGCAGACGCGATCTTCGCGTTGTCCTCCACTCTCGACATACGTCTGGCCTACTGGGTCTGGGAGTCGGAGTCGGCGCCGTGTTTGGAGCGGAAATCGGGCACTCCTTCGAGCATGAACAGGTCCTGTTCCGCGCGCATGATCTGACAGCGTCCCGCACCTCCGCCATGATCCCGTTGGTCGACCGAGGCCGAAAGGGCCTGGCCGCAACAATTCGCTTCTGAACACTGAGCGAGCCGGAGAACATCACATGCCTTCGAAGTGCTGTTTCTATTACGTCGGTAAGCGGGCACCAGAGCAGGTTGTCGCGCTGATGGCGGCTCGTTTCAACGGCTAGCGCGAACGTCACGATCGAACGCAGAGGCCGCGGCCTTCGCGCTTGCCGGCCGAAGCTCATTGACGCCCCTCGAGCGAAGGCCGAGCCCCTGCGTTCCCAGGCAGGCCTCAGTTGTCGGACACCGCTCCTGGCGATACCGGAGCGCACGCGCAGCTGGGCAGTTCGTGTAAAGTTGCCGCGAAACCGGGTCGTCCAGGAGGGTGCGATGAGTCGCGCTGTCAGGCTTCACGTCCTAATTAGACGGGGCTCTGCCCCGGACCCGGGGTCCCCAACGCGGCTGCCGCGTTGGGGGCCCCACCCCGGCTCGGTCGCTCGCGGGGACCCCTTCGCCCCGCTCCGCTCCCTCGCAAGGCCGTGCGTCATGTGCGTAGCGCTGCTGGCCGTCGTGGCCAGAGGAGAAGCCCAGGTCATCAGCGGAACGGTTGAAGGCCGCGTCACCGACAGTTCGGGCGCGGTGCTTCCGGGCGTCACGATTACGGCGCTGAATACGGCCACCGCGGCCACCTTCACCGTGGCGACGACGAGCGAGGGCCTGTATCGCGTCCCCTACGTGCCGCCGGGACTCTACGACGTCCGTGCCGATCTGAGCGGGTTCCGGACCGAGACCAAGCTGAGCGTGGCCGTTCGTGTCAACGACAGCGCGGTGGTCGACTTCACGCTGACCGTGGCGCCGGTGTCGGAGACGATCACGGTGCAGGCGGTGCCTTCGTCGGTCCAGATCACGCGCTCCGAGCTCAAACGGACGTACGACGAAGCGACATTGAAGGAAGTCCCGATCGGGACCGCGGACGCCGTGGGCCGGAACGTTTACGGTGTCGCGACCAAGGCTCCGGGCGTGACCACACCGGGCGGGCGCTTCGGACGAGCCTTTCTCGGATCGGGCGGCGGCAACGTCGTCGCCAACGGCACCACGGCCCGTTCGACGAACTACGAGCTCGACGGCATCTCGAACATCGATCCCGAGGACAACGACTACCGGACGCCGGTCAGTATCGAAGGCGTGCGCGAGTTCGAGGTCCTGACGGCGAACTATCAAGCGGAATTCGGGCGCGCCGGCGGCGCGCAGGTGCGGGCCTTGAGCAAGTCGGGGACGAACCGGTTCCACGGCTCGGCGTTCGAGTACTTCTACGACAACCAGCGATTCCAGTCGGAAGCGACCGACGTGCAGCCGCGCCGGTGCAGCGCGGATCAGATTGCCGGAGTCAGTACGCCTCCCGCCGGCGGTTGTTTCGCGGATTTCCGCACCAACCTGTATGGCGCGACCGCCGGAGGACCCGCCATCCGCGATCGGTTCTTCTACTTCGCGATGTTCGAGAACAACGTGCGGCGCGGCACGAACTCGTCCACCGCCACCGTGCCGCTGCCGACCGAACGCACGATCAACACGGGATCGGCGCGCGGCGATCAGATCATCGCCGAGTGGCTGGCGCTGTACCCGCAGCCGAACCGCACGGCCATCAACACACGGCGCTATCAGGCGAACGTGCCGTTCACCTACGACACGCCAAACCCGTTCGCGCGTGTGGACTACAACTGGAGCGACGCCACGCGGCTGATGGGCCGCTACGACTTCCGCAATCAGGATTACAGGATTACCCGGATCTTCCGCGGCAACGGCGGCGACATCGTCGATCGCGCGCACACCGGCGGCGCGGTATTGACACGCGTGTTCTCGCCGGCCACGGTCGGTGAGTTCCGATTCGGGTATGCCTACCGCCGCGTCGATCTGCCGACTGAACAAGGGTTCGAGGACTTCCCGACCATTGTGGTCACCGGTTACGGCACGCTCGGCGCGCAGTCCGTCCAGTATCCGATTTTCCGCAAGCTGTATGACGTCCAGGGCGCAGGGTCGATTGCGCACAATCGCGGGCGGCACGCCTACAAAGCCGGCTACGACCTGCACCGCACGTACAACAACGGGATCCAGAGCGACAACGTGCGCGGGACCGTCAATTTCGGCGTTGGCTACGGCCGGACCAGCATCGACAACTTCCTTGCCGGCACGCCGACGTCGTACACGGTCACGATTGGCAATCCGGAGCGGAACTTCCGGGTCTGGGACGTGGCCTTGTTCGCCCAGGATGACATCCGGCTGCGAAATAATCTGACGCTCAATCTCGGGCTCCGCCTGGAGTCGCTCACCGAATGGAAGGAAAAGGACCGGCTAACCACGTTCGGGTACGGCAACGATCTGTTCAATCCGGCGCCGCGCGTTGGAGCTGTGTGGGACATGAAAGGGAATGGCCTGTGGGTCGTACGAGGCGCGTACGGCTTGTCCTACGATCGCGTGAACTTTTTCTTCCTGCGATCGCTGCAGTTCCAGGAGCCGCAGATCAGGACGGTGACGCTGTTACCCACGGCGGAGCCGCTTCGCGTCGAAAACCTGGGGACGAACGCCGGTCAGGTGCTGGCGGGCCCGGTGGCGAAGAGCGAAGTGGATGCCGACTTTCACATGGGACGCGTCCATACCTGGAATGCCACGATCGAGCGTCGCATCGGGCAGTCGTCTGCGGTTCGCGCGTCGTACGTCGGGACCGCATCACGCGACGTTCCCGCCACGCTCGTCCTGAACCGGGCGGCGCCGACCGCGGATGCGACGTTTGCCAATCGCCAGGCGCGGCGGCCCGATCCCGCGTTCTCCAATATCAGCCGGCTGGCGAACGCGTCGGAAGGCAACTACCGGGGCCTTCAGACCAGTTTCGAGCGCCGGTTTTCGGCCGGCCTGCAGTTCCAGGTTTCCTACACCTGGTCCCGATCGCTCGACATGGCATCCGACCCGGGGTTCGGTAGCGCCGACAACTACCTGTCGATGGACGTGCGCGCGGATCAGACGTTCGTCGTCGATCGTGAGCGCGGGCTGGAGCTGCGCAAGGCGGATCTCTACGGGCCGTCGCGGTTCGACATGCGGCACGTGGCCAGCGTGAACGGATCGTACGAGCTGCCGTGGAAACGGCGTCGGGGTATCGGCGGCGCGGTGGTCAGCGACTGGACGCTGTCGGCGTCGGCGGCGTATCGCGACGGGGTGCCGTTCACGATCCTCTGCAGCGCGAACTCCGGCGACTGCAATCTCGACGGCTCCGGCCATGACCGCGCGAACATCGTGGACGCCGGCGTGCTCGGGACGCAGATCGACGGGTATCCGCGTGCGCCGGCCGATACGGCGCGCATCTACATTCCGATCGGCGCCTTCGATCAGACCACCTGCCGGCAGGCCGGCGCGACGGCGAACTGCATCGACGCCGGCGACGGCAGCACGCAGCCGCGCAACAGCTTCCGGTGGGACGACTCGTTCACGGTCGATTTCGCGCTCGTGCGATCGGTTCCGATCGCGGCTCATCAGCGGGCGCAGGTTCGATTCGAAGTGTTCAACGTGTTCAACACGCAGTACGCCGGCATGCCGACGGTGTCGTTCGCGATTCCCGACAACTTTGGCCGGGTGTTCGGGACGAACGGGAATAGAAGCTGGCAGATCGGCGTGCGCTACGACTGGTAGGATCAGGCCACAGCCACCCGTCGTCAGCGGTGCGGTGCGCATTGCGGTGGAGCTCGTCGACGCGCAAGGCAAGCAGACCCCGTGGTCGGAGCATTGAAGCTGAAGAGTCGTCCGGCCTACACTAAGCGACACCAGTATCATGTCGCCCGTGTCTCGGGTCTCGCGGTTCCTCTTGTCGGCGCTCGCGGTGCTGCTGGTCAACAGCGCCTATCTGGCGGCGCGCGCGGACGCATCGATCTTCTATTACGCAAACGTCGCGCTGCACGGCATCCTCGGGATCGTCGTGGCGCTGCTGGCGATCGTGCTTGTCCGCGCGGCGCCGCCCCGCGTCCGCGGCGGTCTGCTGGTGCTGCTGGCGGCTGCGGGAATTGGCATCTACCTGTCGTCTGTCGGTGCCACTCGTGCGCATCGAAACGTACTGATCGCTCACGCCGCTCTCGGCGCCGCGGCCGCCGTTGCGCTGTTGTGGATCAGCGTACCAGCGGTGGTGAACCACCGGCTTCGCACACGGCGCTTCGCCGCCGTCGCCGCGGCCTGTGTCATCCTGCTGATGGCGGTTCCGCTCTGGTCGTTCGCGACCAACGAGCGGTCGGGTCGTTTTCGCATCGACAATCCTGGCCGCGTCCCGGCGCAGATGGAAGAAGAAGGCGGCGGCGCCCGCACGGCGTTCTTCCCCTCGTCTGCGCGCACCAACGTCGGCGGAACCATTCCGGCGAACTTCTTCATGACCAGCGAGATGTGCGGCCGCTGCCACCGTGAGATCTACGACCAGTGGAACTCGTCGGCACATCATTTCTCCTCGTTCAACAACCAGTGGTATCGCAAGTCGATCGAGTACATGCAGGATGTGATTGGCACGCAGCCGTCGAAATGGTGTGCCGGCTGCCACGATCACGCCGTGTTCTTCAACGGCCGCTTCGATCGCCCCATCACGGAGCAGATCGACACGCCGGAAGCCCGGGCGGGCCTGGCCTGTACGTCGTGTCATTCGATCGTCCACGTCGGCAGCACCATGGGCCAGGGCGATTTCACGGTCGAATACCCGCCGCTGCACGACCTCGCCGCCAGCGAGAATCGCTGGGCACAGCGGGCGCACGATGTCCTGATGTACATGGCGCCCGCGCCGCACCGCAATACGTTCCTCAAGCCGTTCCACACCGAACAGGCGTCCGAGTTCTGCTCGACGTGCCACAAAGTGCACCTCGATCGCCCCGTCAATCACTACCGCTGGTTCCGCGGATTCAACGAGTACGACAACTGGCAGGCGTCTGCGGCCTCGGGAGAAGGGGCGCGCTCCTTTTATTATCCGGCGAAACCGCAGCCGTGCAGCGGTTGTCACATGCCGCTCGTCGACTCGACGGATCCGGCGGCCAGGAACGGAAAGGTCCGGTCGCATCGCTTCGTCGGCGCGAACACCGCGCTGCCGTTCGTGAACCGCGACCAGGAGCAACTGAAGCTCACGCAGGATTTTCTCCGCGACGGTCAGCTCTCGGTCGACATCTTCGCGCTCACGCGGTCGAACGAGATGCCGGCCGCCCGCCCCTCTGAGGATTCACGCCGCGAGCCGCGGACAGCGAGCATGTTTGCCGAAGGAGAAGAATCAGCGGACAGCAGCGGCCGCCGCGCCGTCGGCATACCGGCGCCCGACCTGGTGGCGCCGCTCGGCGACGTGCCGGCCATCGTCCGCGCCGGCGAGACGGTCGGATTCGACGTGGTCGTGCGCACGCGCAAGATCGGTCATTTCTTTCCCGGCGGCACCGTGGACGCTCACGACGTGTGGGTGGAATTGCGCGTCGAGGATGCGCAGGGCCGTGCCGTGTTTCACAGCGGTTTTCTCGACGGAGAGAATGGACCGGTGGACCGCCGCGCGCATTTCTACAAGAGCCTGCAGCTCGACGAGCACGGCAACGTAATCAACAAGCGAAACGCGTGGATGACACGGTCGGTCGCGTACGTGCGGCTCATTCCTCCGAGCTCGGCCGATACCGTGCACTACCGCGTGCGAATCCCCGAGGATGCCGGTCATCAGCTCACGGTCAGCGCAAAAGTGAACTACCGGAAATTCTCGTGGTGGAACACGCAGTGGGCGTTCGCCGGCGTTCGGGATCCGACCGACACCACCTTCTCGCTTGCGCCGGGACATGACGATGGTCGGTGGGTGTTTACGGGGGATACATCTCGCGTATCGGGCCGCATCAAGGCGATTCCGAATCTGCCCATCACCGTGATGGCGCAGGCGCAGCGGGTCGTGACCGTGGTGCCGTCACAAGCTCAACGACCCTCCGTCACGATCGGCGGCGGTCCGGCGGCGCGCGAACGATGGAACGATCACGGCATCGGGCTGCTGCTTCAAGGCGACCTGAAGGGTGCCATTCGCAGCTTCACGAGGGTGACCGAGATCGATCCGTCGTATGCGGACGGTTGGGTGAATAGCGCGCGAGCGCAGCTGCAGGAAGGCGATATGTTGGCAGCGGAACAGACGCTGCGGCACGCTCTCGAACTGGACCCGAAGCTGGCGAGAACGCACTATTTTCTCGGCACGGCGTTGAAGAGCCTTGGCCGCTACGACGAAGCCCTCGAACATCTGGGCGCCGCGGAAGCGCAGTATCCACGCGATCGCGTCGTGTTGAATCAGAAGGCACGCGTCCTCTTCCTGCAGCGTCAGTACCGGAACGCCATCGATCTCCTGAAGCGTGTGCTCGCGATCGATGCCGAGGATCTGCAGGCGCACTACAACCTGATGCTCTGCTACCGTGGTCTGGGCGACACCGAGTCCGCCGGGCGCGAAGAGCAGCTGTATCTGCGCTTCAAGGCCGACGAGGCCGCCCAGGCGATCACCGGACCCTTCAGACAGC
>QHWF01000942.1:1579-3591 GCA_003222455.1 Acidobacteriota bacterium | reverse complement strand
GCTCGTGACGGGCAGGCACACCGAAGCCGGGTATATTCTGCGGACGTTCGCCCACTACGTCCGCGACGGACTGATCCCGAACACGTTTCCGGAAGGTGAAAAGCTCGGTCTGTATCACACCGGCGACGCCACCCTCTGGTTCTTTCGGGCCGTCCAGCGCTATGTCGAGTGCTCGGGCGATCGGCTGACGCTGTCGCTGCTCTATCCCACGCTCACGCAGATTGTCGAACGCCACGTCCACGGGACTCGGTTCGGCATTCACGTCGATGAGCGTGATGGCCTGCACGTGCAGGGCGTACCCGGATACCAGTTGACCTGGATGGATGCGAAAGTGGATGACTGGGTAGTCACGCCGCGGCGGGGCAAAGCGGTCGAGATCAACGCGCTGTGGTTCAACGCGCTGAAACTGATGGAACACTGGGCCGCGGAACAGGGTGACGATCCATCCGAGTACCGGCGCCGCGCCGCCATGGCGCGCCAGTCGTTCAACGATCGGTTCTGGTTTGCCGACGGCGGCTATCTGTACGACGTCGTCGACGCCGAACAGGGTGGTGACGATGCGAAATGCCGGCCGAATCAGATCCTGGCGATCGCCTTACCGTATCCAGTGCTCGACGAGCAGCGCTGGGAACCCGTCATGCAGGTGGTGCGGGACCGTCTGCTCACGACCGTAGGGCTGCGATCCCTCGCGCCGGACGATCCCGATTTCAAGTCGCGGTACTTCGGCGACCTGCGCACTCGCGATGCCGCCTATCACCAGGGGACGGTCTGGGCCTGGCTCGTCGGTCCGTACGTCGACGCCTGGCTGAAAGTCTATCCGGCCGATCTCGCCGGCGCCCGTCGGGCGGTCTCCGGCTTTCTCGGCCATCTCGACGATGCGTGCATCGGATCGATCAGCGAAATCTTCGATGCCGATCAGCCGTTCACGCCGCGGGGGTGTATCGCTCAGGCCTGGAGCGTTGCGGAGGTCTTGCGTGCGTCGATCACGCTCGAGCGGCACGCGCAGAACGGCCCTGCTGAACGTGTGCATTATCGCGAGCCTGGCATTTCGCTTGCGAAGTGATAAATCCGCGTCAACATACAATCGCGAATCCGCGAGTCAATCGGCATCCCCAATCCCCAATCCGCAATCCCCAATCCGCGATCCGCAATTATTCGTCTCGCCCTTTCAACGTCCGCAACGCGCGTCGCTGGCGCTTGTCGGGCGCGCGGGGTGGCGTCATCGCCGCCCGGTACATCCGTTCCAGTTTTCTCGCCTCGCGCTCGTCCGGCGTGGGTGCCGGCGTCAAATCTTCGTAAAGGCTGCGTGCCTCGGCCCTGGCCACGTGTCGTTCTGCCAGCGCCACGACTTTGAGCTGTTGTTTACGACCGAATGGACGGCTGATCTCGAGGTGATCGCCGATGCGGAGCCGGCGATTGGCCTTCGCCGGCTGACGGTTGATGCTGATCTTTCCTGACTTGCACGCCTTCTGTGCCTCGGACCGGGTCTTGAAGAGGCACGCCACATCGAGCCAGACGTCGAGGCGGACATCGTCAGCAGCGATGCCGCTCGGCCCATCATGATGGCCGTTGACCATTTCCTGCAGTGATTCTACAGTCCCAGCACACAGGGGTAATATCCGGCTTCAGCCGGATTTCGATTGGAGGCGTTTATGAAACCTGTTCCCATGCTGCTGGCGATCATTGCGGCCATCCTGTTCACGTTCGTCGAAGCGCGGCCGCCGGCGGCAGACGGCCCATATCGACTGATCAAGGACGTGCCGATCGGAGGAGACGGTGGCTGGGATTATCTGAACGTCGATCCGGGCGCGAGGCGCCTATACATCAGCCACGCTTCGAAAGTTGTCGTGTACGACATGACGACCGACGCGATTGTCGGCGAGATTGCGGACACCCCGGGGATCCACGGCGCGGTGCCCGGACCAGGCGGGCGCGTATTTACCAGCAATGGCCGTGAGAACAAGGCCAGCATCGTCGATGGCAAGACATTCCAGACCATCACCAAGGTGGAC
>QHWF01000942.1:0-1506 GCA_003222455.1 Acidobacteriota bacterium | reverse complement strand
GTCGCCGCGACGATTCCGCTCGGCGGCAAGCCTGAGGCTGGCGCTTCAGATCCCGCTGCCGGACGCGTCTACGTCAACAATGAAAGCGGAAACAGCATCGTCGTCATCGACACCGCGAAGCACGAAGTGGTGGCGAACTGGCCGATCGCGCCGGGCACGACGGCGGCGGGCCTGGCGATCGATCTGAAGACGCACCGTCTGTTCATTGGCGCACGCAACAACCTCATGTTGATGATGGACTCGACAAACGGGAAGGTTGTGTCACAGGTTCCCATCGGCGCCGGCGTGGATGCCACGTGGTTCGATTCGGGCACCGGTTACGCGATTTCGTCGTGCGGCGATGGCACGACGACGGTTGGGCATGAAGATTCACCGGACAAGCTCACGGTGATTCAGACGCTGAAAACCGCGCGTGGCGCGCGAACGATGGCGCTCGATCCGACGACGCACCGAATCTATCTCGCCGCGGCGAAATACCAGGAGCCTCCTGCCGATGCGCCCGCGAACGCACGGCCGCAGATGATTCCCGGTTCGCTGTACCTGCTCGTGTATGGACTAGCCTGAAATCCCACAAACCCGGGCACGACGTACGCAAAGAGCAGTGCGATCAGACCCATGAGGGCCATCAGCAGCACGCTGTGCTTGATCGTGAACCGGAACAGCCGGCTCTCGTCGGCCGATGTCATGCCGGTGGCCGCGACCGCGACCGCGATGCTTTGAACGGAAATCATCTTCCCCATGACCCCCGCGGCGGAGTTGACGGAGGCCATCAGGATGGGACTGACGCCCAGTGCGTTCGCCGTGACGACCTGGAGATTGCCGAACAGCGCATTCGCCGACGTGTCGCTTCCGGTCAAGAACACGCCCATCCAGCCGACGACCGCGCTGAAGAACGGAAAGGCTCCTCCGGTTGTCGCCAGGGCGAGCCCCAGCATCAACGCAATCGAGAGGATGGCAAACGAGAGCTGTCTGAATGTTGCGACATAAATGTCCACGAACTTCGCGGGACGGATCCCCAGGAGCAGGGCAGCGACCACCGTGGCAATGAAGCACGCGGTCCCGGACGCGGTCAGCCAGTTGAAGGTGAACACCGCCGCGTATGGCGACGGCTGAGCGGTCACCGGCGGAATTCGCGTGATCAGGTTGTGCAGACCGGGGACGTTCAGTCCGTTCAGCACCCCGGCATTCCGCGGCAGCCATGCCGGCAGCAGTCCGTGCGTCCACCGATCGAAGCCGCCCTTGATTGCCGGTTCCCCCCACGCCAGGACAATGACGACGAGCAGCAGGTACGGCAGCCACGCCGTGAAGACTTCGCCGCCGGAATGCACCTTCCCCCGTGTGATCGAATCATGGTCGCCCTCGAGGCGCATGATCCGCGCCGGCCGCCACAGCTTCAGCACGGCAACCATCACGATGATGCAGGTGAGCGAGCTCATGATGTCGGTCAGTTCGGGGCCGACGTAGTTCGAGACGAAGAACTGCATGCCAGCAAACGACACGCCGCAG
>QHWF01000031.1 GCA_003222455.1 Acidobacteriota bacterium | reverse complement strand
CGAGCGCATACGCACCGTATCATCGAGCGGCTCATTCAAGTCTCAAGTCTCAAGGCTGAAGTCTCAATCAAGTCTCAAGCGCGCCTCGAGATGTGAACGTTCGGCGTTTGAGAGTTGAGACTTGAGAGTTGAGAGTTGAGAGTTGAGCCAACGTCTTCTGACCGTGTCCTGGGAAATGCCGCCAATGTATGGTCCACGCGCGACCCAGGTCTCGCGCGTGCTCGGCCGGCTGGCGCGATTCGGCTGGCAACCGACGACAATCTGTCTCGCGCCCCGGCCGGGTGGTCCCCACTGGTTCGATGGCGCGAGTCCCGACGCGCCGGCCGGCGTCGAGCTCGTGCGCGTTCCTTCGCCCGAAGAGTGGTTCGCCGTTCGCGCCGCCTGGCGCGTCGCGCCGGGGCTCCGCGATTTTCCTGATTCGACACGCGTGTGGGTGCGACGCGCCGCCCACACCGCGATCTGCCTGGCGGCTGCAGGAGAGTACGCCGGCCTGATGACGTTTGCTCAGCCCTGGTCCGATCACCTCGTCGGCATCCGTGTGCACCGGGCGACAGGACTTCCCTGGGTGGCGCATTTCAGCGATCCGTGGGCAGACAGTCCATATGCGACGCCGCGGCAGCGATCGATCTGGCGCCGGATGGAAGCGGACGTGCTGCGCGAGGCCTGCGCGGTCGTGTTCGTGACCGAAGAAACCGCGGATCTGGTGATGGCGAAATACCCGGGCGAATGGCGGAAGAAGGTCTCGATCGTGCCGCACGGGTTCGAGAGCCGATCGGGCGGCGCGCCGCGGCCACAGGATCGCCGGAGGCCGCTGCGACTCGCCTACGTCGGACGGTTCTATCGTGGAGTGCGCACGCCCGTCGCGCTGCTGCGCGCGCTTGCCGGCTTGCACCGGCGCGAGTCGGTGGCGGGCACGCTGGAAGTGTTGTTCGTGGGACCTCACGTCGAGGAGTACGAGCGCGACGCGGCCGCGCTCGGCATCGCGTCGCTGGTGCGGTTCCGCGGTCGTGTGTCGCCGGCAGAGGCCGCACGGGTTGCCGCCGATGCCGACGTGTTGCTGGTCGTCGATGCGCCAGGCGACGGCCCGAGCGTCTTTCTGCCGAGCAAGCTGATCGACTATCTGCCGTTTCGCAAACCGATTCTCGGCTTGACTCCCGAGACCGGTGCGTCGGCCCGCTTGTTACGCCGCCTCGGATGTCCCGTGATGCGGCCCGATGATGTTGGCGGCATCACATCCGCACTGGCCGACCTGATCGAACGTTGGCGTGCCGGGACGTTGGATGTGGGTGAATCGTTCGACCGCGTCGCGGCGGAGTTCGACATCGCTCACACGGCGCGGCTTCTTCACCAAGTCTTGCTCGGCGCTTTCACCGGCGCCCACGAGATGAGAGAGCGTGGTCACATTTCCGGGATCCATTCCTGACGCAGTATGCTGCCGCGCTTGTGAAAAAATCGGCCGGCGGCCTCTGGTAGCGCAGGCCTTCAGGCCTGCATCACGGGTCGCCGGGGCAGCCCTGAAGGGCTGCGCTACGTATGATTTTTTCACAGACCCTGTAGGCCTGCGCGACATCGGTTTGTTCATTGGCCTCTCAGGCTGCGCTCTGGGACACGTGAGGTGAGGCACTCCGGGCACGCCGCCGGAGCCAGCGTCCCCCGCGTGCTCTTCGTGACGGGCGCGTACTACCCTGAGATCAGCGCTGCGGCCGTCCAGTGCCAGGCCGTGGCGGCGGCGCTGCACGGCCGCGCCCGTTTTTCAGTGCTCACGACGGCCGTCGATCCGGCGATCGCGCCTGCAGCGACGGTCGACGGTGTGATTGTGCAGCGCGTGACGGTTGACGTTCGGCATCGCACCTCAAAAGTCACTGCGGCCCTCCGTCTCGCATATCGGATGCTCCAGTCACACCGCCGATACGACCTCGTCCATGTGCACGGGTTCTCGCAGAAGAACGTTCCCGTTTCCCTGCTCGCCCGGCTGCTTCGCAAACCGCTCGTGTTGACGCTCCATACGTCGGGTCAGGACGACCCTGATGTTGTGAAACAACGCGGGCTGCTGGCGAACTGGGCGTTCCGCGCTGCCGATCTCATCCTGTGCGTCAGTCCAGATCTCCGGACGCGATGCGGTGCGGCGGCTATCCACGCACCCGTCCGGCTGGCGCCGAACGGTGTGGACACCACCCGGTTCCGGCCGGCGGATCCCGGCGAGCGCGTCGCGCTGCGGCGCGCTCTCGGTTGGCCGGAAGCGCAGGCAGTCGTGCTGTTCGTCGGCTTCTTCTCTCGCGACAAGCGCCCGGACTTGCTGTTCAGAGCCTGGCGGCGGCTGGACGCACAGGGCATCCGGGCGAGGCTGGTATTTGTTGGCGCGACCGCCGCGAGCTACTACGAAATCGATCGGTCAATCGCCGCCTCAATCCGCGAGGAGGCCGAGCGGATGGGCCGCTCGGCCGATGTGTCCTTCGTCGAGCCCACGCACCATGTCGAACAGTACTTTCGCGCCGCCGACGTCTTCGTGCTTCCATCCGTTCGTGAAGCGCAGCCACTCGCGCTGCTGGAAGCGATGGCTTGCGGCCTGCCCGCAATTGCCACGCGGCTGCCCGGCGCGACCGACGTGCTGATCGAGGACGGCGCCAACGGCCGGCTGCTGGTGCCCGACGACGAAGCGGCGCTGGCCGGCATGCTGCGCGAGGTGCTGACGGATCGGCGCACCGCCTGTGAGATGGGTGCCCGAGCCCGGGAAACAGTGCTGTCGCATTACGATATCCGGTCCACCGCCGAGCGATGGCTCTCCGCATACCATATGGTCATTAGTCGTTAGTCATTGGTCATTGGTCATTGGTCGCGCCAAACGACCAACGACTAACGACTATCGACCAAGGACTAACGACTAACGACTATTTTGAGCGTGATTAAAGTCGGTCTCATCGGATATGGCTACTGGGGCCCGAATCTCGCGCGCAACTTTGCCGAGACCGAAGGCGTCTGCCTGGCGGCCATTGCCGATGCCCACCCGGATCGCCGTGCGGCCGCCGCGCGGCGGCACCCGGGCGTGACCACGTGTGACGATGCCGCGGATCTGATCGCGCGGGAGGAGCTCGACGCCGTGGTGATCGCCACGCCGATCGAGACGCATTATGCGTTCGCCAGAGCGGCGATCGAACGCGGGAAGCACGTCCTCGTCGAGAAACCGCTCGCCTCATCGAAGGCGCACGCCGAAGCGCTCGGTGCGCTCGCACACGCGCGCGACGTCCGGCTCATGGTCGATCACACGTTCGTCTATAATGGGGCCGTTCGCCGCATCCGCGCGCTGATCGACTCGGGCGATCTCGGTGAGCTGCTCTATCTGGATTCGGTCCGGGTGAATCTCGGGTTGCTGCAGCAGCATGCCAACGTCATCTGGGACCTGGCGACACATGATCTGTCCATCATGGACTACCTGATCGACGTCCGGCCGGTGGCCGTGTCCGCGGACGGCACCGCGGCGGCCGGGTTCGATCACGAGAACGTCGCCTACGTGACCGTCCATTTCGACAACGGGTTTCTCGCACACTTTCACGTCAACTGGCTCGCGCCGGTCAAGATCCGCCGGATGCTCCTCGGCGGCCGGCAGCGCATGCTCGTCTACGACGACACGGACCCGAGCGAGAAAGTGCGCGTCTACGACAAGGGCGTCGACGTGGACATGAGGAACGGCGAAACGCGACGTCAGATCCTGGTCTCCTACCGCACCGGCGACATGTACGCGCCAACCTTCGATCGTCAGGAAGCGCTTGCGCTCGTCGCCCGCGAATTCGCCGATTCGATCCGGCAGCGACGGCCGCCGCTGACCGGCGCCGCGGCCGGCATCCGGGTGGTGGCGCTGCTCGAGGCGGCCGAGCGATCGCTGCGCGCCCGTGGCCAGCGGATTGAATTGTGAGGGACGCGTGGATTTCGGACGTGTCGTAATCACCGGCGGTGCCGGTCTCGTGGGATCGCACCTGGCCGATGCGCTGGTCGAAGCCGGCGCGTCCGACATTGTCGTCCTCGACGACTTTTCCCGCGGGCGTCGCGAGAACCTGAATCGGGCGGCCGCCAGCGGCCGCGTGCGAGTCGTCGAGGGCGATATCCGCAATCCGGGCGATGTCTCGCGGGCCATCGAAGGCGCCGGCCTCGTGTTTCATGAAGCGGGTATCCGGATCACGCAGTGCGCCGACGATCCGCGGCTTGCCAAAGAGATCATGGTGGACGGCACGTTCAACGTGCTCGAAGCGGCCGTCCGCGGCGGCGTCCGCAAAGTCGTCGCCGCGTCGACGGCGTCGGTGTACGGACCGGCCGACGTGTTCCCGACGGCTGAAACCCACCACCCGTACGGAAACCGGACGATCTACGGCGCGGCGAAGCTGTTCAACGAGGGTCTGCTCCGAAGCTTCCACGAGATGTACGGCCTCGACTATGTCGCCTTGCGCTATTTCAACATCTACGGTCCGCGCATGGACACGTTCGGCGCCTACACCGAAGTGCTCATTCGATGGATGGAAGCCATCGAGGCTGGACGGCCGCCGGTCATCTTCGGAGCGGGGACCGAAACGATGGATTTTGTCCACGTCGCAGATGTCGCACGCGCCACAATGCTCGCCGCGACCGCGCCCCTCAGCGATGCCGTGTTCAACGTCGGCAGCGGCGTCGAGACCACGCTGAAGGAGCTGGCCGAGACGCTGTTGTCCATCATGGGTTCGCCATTGCGGCCGCAGCACGCGCCGCCGCGAAAAGTCAACGGGATCCCCAGGCGGCTCGCGTCGGTTGACGCCGCGCGGGATCGACTCGGCTTCCGCGCTCAGATTCCGCTCGAGGACGGTCTGCGTTCGCTGGTCGCCTGGTGGCACGAGCAGCGCGCCGCAGCCGGCCGATGAACACCGTGATTCACGCGATCCCGTTCGCCCGTCCTGAGTTCGATGCCGCCGAGCTCCGCGCCGTCGGTGAGGTGCTGAGCAGCGGCTGGGTGACCCAGGGACCGGCCGTCGCACGGTTCGAGGAGATGTTCGCCGGCCGCGTGGGCGCCCGGTACGCCGTGGCCACCTCGTCGTGCACAACGGCCCTCCATCTCGCACTGGTGCTGGCCGGCGTCCAGCCCGGCGACGAAGTGATCTGTCCGTCATATTCGTTCATTGCCACAGCGAACGCGATCCTGTACGCGGGGGCCACACCGGTGTTCGCCGACATCGAACGCGACACCTGGAACATCGATCCGGAGGATGCCTCTCGCCGCGTCTCGGCGCGGACGAAAGCCATTCTCCCTGTGCATCAGGTCGGCCTGCCGGCCGATCTCGATCGGCTGGCGCATCTCGAGGCGCGGGGAATCTCGATCGTCGAAGACGCCGCGTGCGGAATCGGATCCACGTATCGCGGGCGGCCGATCGGGTCGCATTCGAACCTCGTCTGCTTCAGTTTTCACCCGCGCAAAACGATTTCGACGGGGGAAGGCGGGATGCTCACCACGCACGATCCGGCGTTCGCTGAGCGGGCGCGCCGACTGCGTTCGCATGGCGCCAGCGTGTCGGCCCTGTCCAGGCACGAAGCGAAAGGGATCGTGTTCGAGGAGTACCGCGAGCTCGGGTTCAACTACCGCATGTCGGATGTGCAGGCGGCCATCGGCATCGCGCAGTTGCCGAAACTCGAGGGATGGCTGGCGCGGAGACGAGCGATCGCCGATCGGTATGACGCGGCGTTTCGCCCGCTTCGCGAAGTGCAGGTCCCGGCGCGGCCGCCCTACGCCGAGCACGCCTTTCAGTCCTACGGCCTGCTGTTGACGTCTGCGTGCCATCACGACCGCAACGATCTCCTCCACGCGCTGGCGGATCGCGGCATCTCCTGCCGGCGCGGCATTCCGCCCATTCATCTCGAACCGCTCTATCTGAATCGATACGGGCCGGCCTCCTTGCCGGTCACCGAAGAGGTGGCATCACGTTCAATCTTTCTCCCGATGTACTCGTCGCTGGCGGAGGCTGACCAGGAGCGCGTCATCGACGCGGTCACGGGCCTCCTTTCGCAGTCAACGTGAACCGCCCGCTCATCGCAGTCGTCGTGCCCGTGTTCAACGAGCGCGACAACCTCGCGCCGTTCCACGAGGCCGTCACCGGCGTCATGCGCTCGCTGCGCGACTACGATTGGGAATTCGTGTTCGTCGACGACGGCAGCCGCGATGGATCGTTCGAGGTGCTGACCGCGCTGCGCGCTCGCGACGAGCACGTCCTGGCGCTCCGATTTCCGCGCAATTTCGGCAGCCACGTCGCCATCGCCGCCGGCATCGATTACTGCCGCGGCGACGCGGCCATCGTCATGGCGGCGGATCTGCAGGATCCACCGGCGCTGATCCGCGATTTCGTCGATCGATGGCGCGGCGGCTACGACGTCGTCTGGGGCGCACGAACGGGCCGTGACGATGGCGTGGTGCGATCGTATGGGATGGGCGTGTTCTACCGCCTCGTCCGCCGCTTTGCGATTCCGACCTACCCGACGGGCGGCACCGGAAGCTTTTGCCTCATTTCGCGTCCGGTCATCGACGCGTTCCGTCAGTGCAACGAGCGCAATCGCCTGACCTTCGGCTTGATCGCGTGGAGCGGCTTTCGCGAAACCAACGTGCCGTACCATCGGCCTCGGCGCTTGATCGGATCGTCGTCGTGGACCATCCGGCGGATGGTGCACGCGGCGATTGACACGTTCGTGTCGTTCTCGTCGTTGCCCATCCGGACGATCTCGGTGCTCGGGTTGCTGGTGTCGTTCCTGAGCTTCGTATTCGGCGCGTACGTCGTCATCAACAAGGTGTTCTTCGGGACCCGCGTCCAGGGGTGGTCGTCGGTGATGCTCGCGGTCCTGCTGCTGGGCGGCGTGCAGTTGTTGATGATCGGCGTGCTCGGCGAATACCTGCAGCGGATCCTCGAGGAGGCGCGCGCACGGCCGCTCTACATCGTCGAACGAACGCTCGGGTTCCCGCCCGTCGCGGCTTCACAACCGGATTCGCGATCGGTGACCGCTTGACTTTCTACCAGGGAGTCATCATGAGCGGGAGCGCGCTCACCCCGTCGCATGAAAATGGGTCCTCATGGCTCGCCCGCGCACAGAACGGATGAACGCAAAGGCCGCAAAGGTCGCGAAGGGAGCCGCGGTAGCGGCCGGCGACGGGCGGCCGGCGCAGCCGGCCGACAGACACAGGCGGTTCGGGTCCGGGAACGAATGGCCGTGCGACTCAGGGCATTCGTTCCCGGGCCCGAGTCCGCCTGTGTGCGTCGCTTCGCGACGCCGTCGCCGGCCGCTACCGCGGCTCACCTGATCGCGACTCTCGCGGTTACACGTGGTGGACAGCTTTGCGACCTCAGCGGCCTTTGCGTTCATCGTCGTGGGCGCGATCGCAGCCTGACACGTCCGTGGGGTGAGCAATCTGTCGCATTTTCTGAGCAGGACGCGGAGGACGCGGAGGTTCAATCCTGAAAGCACCAGGATTTTTCCTCCGTGTCCTCTGCGTCCTCCGCGGTGAAATGTCTTCATTACTCGGACACGCTGCTCCCACCCGCCTCGCGATACCGGCGCTGCTCGCGATTACCGGCGGCACGCTGTTCGCCTTCGGCGGCACGCCGCGCTGGACCACCGTCCCGCTGGCGGCCGGCGTCGCGCTGCTCGTGCTCGCAACCCGGCCCCGCGTCGCCACCTCCTCAGGCACGCGATTCGTCGACATCGCCTTAATCGCGGCGCTCGCCGCCATCGCGCTCCAACTCGTTCCACTTCCTGCAAATCTTCGCGCCGCGATCGCCCCGGCCAGCATGGCCTTCGATCGGGCGGCCCGCGTCACCGGAGCCGCTGTGGTGACCGCAGCGAGCGCCAGGCCTATTTCCGTCG
>QHWF01000030.1:7828-10534 GCA_003222455.1 Acidobacteriota bacterium | reverse complement strand
TTTCCACGAGAAAGCGCGATCCGAACTCCGTGTCCGGAGTGAAGATGCTGGTGACGGGCGGGTCGACGGCGTCGGTCGTCTTGAGCGCCGCTTTACGGACCGGTAGGGACGCATCGCCGTCGCCTTTCAGTGCGAACCCGGCCAGCGTACCGTCGCCGGCGTACTGGGGCTCGTACAGGGATGGGATGTAAAAGCCACGCAGCCGCGCAAGCATGTGGAGCAGCTCGACGCGATCGGACGTCCCGGAAAAAGCGCGCCCCAGCGTGGGGACTAGCATTTCCCCTTCGCCGGCAGCAATCACGTCTGCGCTCCGCGCTCGGATGCGTAACGCGGAATCCCGGCGAGACGAAGCATCGTCAGGACGTTGACGTAGTCCCACTCGAACGAGACCGAGAACGCGAAGACGTCGAAGTCGCCGACCGGCGTCTGCGATTCCAGTGTCAGCAACGTCGTCTTGGTGCGGAGGAGCTCGGCAAGCTCCTGCTTCGGCGGCAGGAACACGCGCTCGCAGACAATGTCGTCCCGGGCGTTGAACAGCCGGTAAACCGTCTGGAAGCCGAGGTTGGACATGCCAACCCAATACGTATTCGGGAACGCGAGTGCCACGCGCAGACGGCTGCCGTGCGGCTTGCGCGTGTAACCGGTTTCCTTGGAAAGGATTGTCAGTGCGCGTTCGCGCTGTTGCCAGGAATTCATCGCTGAGGTACGGCGGCCCGGCGCCCGAGCGCCTGTTGACGCTCAGACGTCGGCGTTCTCGTGTGCCGTGGATCTATCTACTTTACCATCAGCACGACCGGCGATGAGCTCTGCCGGGATCGAGCCTTGGACAACCTTGGACAGGCTGCACGCCTCTGCATCTGCATCTGCAGACTGACGCACCGCCGCCGCTGACAGTCGAACCGGTCATCGTAACGGATATCGAGATGCCGTTCCGCCATGGTGTTTTCATGGTCAAACGCAGCATGGCGGCGATCCCGGTCGTCCCCGTGCTCCTGTTTCTCGGCCCGTCATCGTCAGCATCACGCCGGGCCACCGCCTCCAAGCCCGCGCTCGAGCTTCCGTGGCAGCGACGCCGACGACCGCCCGCCAGCGCCGGTATTTGGTCCGTTTTCAATCGGAGCAGTCCGTCAACCAGCGCCTTCACACGTGCGATCCGCTTGAGCGTTCACGGAGCGGGTCAAGATCGGATTAGCCATGCGGGTAAATTAATAAGATTGACTAAATTTATAGCGAGAGCACTTCCTAGTGCGATTTCGGGTTGATCAGCTTTCCTGTCGCCTCAAGAACGCGGGCACCTCGAACGCCGCCGCATCTGCCGAATCCTCGCCCAGATCGAACTTCATCGCCAGGTCTTCGGACGCGGTGCGCGGCAACGGATCTGCCATCGATTCGGCTCCAGCCACTGCGGAGAGCTCGGCGCCAGATGGAGAGGATGCCTGTGAAAGCCCTGCAGGAATGTCGGGCAGCGGACGTCGCGCGATAGCCAGACGAGTGGCGGCGGTGCGTTCGAACGGCGCCGCGCTGGCGGCTGTCCCACCAGTGTCGGGCCGGATTCGCGGGTAGTCAGCGTACTGGGTCATGTCGATCGGCGTCTGCGCCGAGGGTTTGATCGACATCGGCGGACCGAATCCGGTGGCGATCACGGTAATCTTCACCTTACCCTTCAATGTCGGATCGACTACGGCGCCAAAGATGATGTTGGCGTCCTCGTCGGCCGCTTCCTGCACGATGGACGAGGCCTCGCTCACCTCGACCAGCGACAGATCCGGTCCGCCGGTCACGTTGATGATGACGCCGCGCGCACCGGTGACCGATGCGCCTTCGAGCAACGGGCTCGAAATCGCGCGCCGCGCCGCCTCCACGGCGCGGTCCTGTCCCTCGGCGACACCCGTGCCCATCATCGCGAAGCCCATTCCAGCCATGATCGTTTTGACATCGGCGAAGTCCAGATTGATCATGCCGGCAACCATAATCAGATCCGAAATCCCCTGAATCGCCTGCCGCAGCACATCGTCGGCCGTGGCAAAGGCCTCGACGAGAGGCGTGGTGCGGTCGATGATGGTCAGCAGACGGTCGTTGGGAATGGTGATGATCGTGTCGACGCAGTCGCGGAGCGCTTCGAGGCCCCGTTCGGCTTGAATCTGCCGCTTCTTGCCTTCGAATTTGAACGGCTTCGTGACGACCGCCATGGTCAACGCGCCAAGCTCGCTTGCCAGGCTGGCAATGACGGGGGCGGCGCCGGTGCCGGTGCCGCCGCCAAGTCCGGTCGTGACGAACACCATGTCGGCGCCGTCCATCGCCTGAATCAGCTTGTCCGTGTCCTCCAACGCCGCTGAGCGGCCGACGTTCGGATCCGCGCCGGCGCCGAGGCCTTTGGTCAGCTTGTTCCCGATCTGCACCTTCAGCGGAGCGACATTCGTTCGCAGCGCCTGCAGATCGGTGTTCGCGACGATGAACTCGACGCCATCGAGGCCGACCTGGACCATGCGGTTGACGGCGTTGCTGCCGCCGCCTCCGACGCCGATCACCTTGATGCGGGCGCCCGTCGTTCCCTCGTCTTCAAGCCTCAGTCGCAGGCGTTTTGCCTCTTCCTCGGGCGTCATGTGTGCGGCCATGTAAGTCTCCTGGTTGACCTGTATGGTCACCTGTCGGGCCTACCGCGGGGAGAAATTCTGACTTCTGAATTCAGAATTCGGAATTCCCGTC
>QHWF01000030.1:0-7787 GCA_003222455.1 Acidobacteriota bacterium | reverse complement strand
ACCGCGTCGGTGCCTCAAAAGAACTCTCTGAACAACCCGCGAAGCCGGCCCGCGACGCGGACGAATGCTCCCGCTCCGATCGGCGAATACACCTGATCGCCGTACGCGTTGCGGTACGCGTACAGCGCCAGCCCGACGCCGGTCGCGAACGTCGGGCTGTTCACGTGATCGGCCAGACCGCCGACGCCGGCCGGGCAGCCACGGCGAATCGGCAGATCGAAAATCTGCTCGGCGATCTCGGGCACGCCGTCGAGGATCGCGCCGCCGCCGGTGAGCACAATTCCCGAGTTCAGGCTTTTTTCGTAACCGGCGCGGCGGATCTCGTCCCAGACGAGATGAAAGATTTCCTCGGCGCGCGGTTGAAGGATTTCGGAGAGAATCCGCCGCGCCATCAGACGAGGCTTCCGTCCGCCCACGCTCGCGACTTCCATCGTCTCGTCTTCGTCGACCATCGCCGAGAGCGCGCAGCCGCATTTGCGCTTGATCTTCTCGGCATCGGGCACGGGAGTGCGCAGGCCCACGGCGATGTCGTTGGTGAAGTGATCGCCGCCGACCGCGATCACCGCGGTGTGCCACAGACTGCCGCGTTCGTAGATCGCGATGTCGGTGGTGCCGCCGCCGATGTCGACGAGGGCCACGCCCAGCTCCTTCTCATCGTCGGTCAGCACCGACTCGCTGGCGGCGAGCTGTTCGACGATGGTCTCCGCAACCGTGACGCCGGCGCGGTTCACGCAGGCAACAATGTTCTGCGTCGAGCTCTGGCTGCCGGTGACGATGTGGACGTTCACCTCGAGGCGGGCGCCGGTCATGCCCACGGGCGCGCCAATGCCGTCCTGTTCGTCGACCACGAAGTCCTGCGGCAGCACATGAAGGATTTCGCGCCCGGTCGGCAACGACACCGCCTTTGCCGCGTCGATCGCCCGCCTGACGTCATCGCGTGTGATCTCGCGGTTCTTGCCGGCGACCGCGATCACGCCGCGGCTGTTGAATCCCTTGATGTGCGGCCCGCACAGCGCCAGATGGACCGAATCGATCTCGACGCCGGCCATCAGCTCGGCCTCGTCAATCGCCTTCTTGATCGAATCGACGGCGGCCTCGACATTGACGACGACGCCCCGGCGCATGCCTCGGGACTCGGCCACGCCAAGCCCGACGACATCGAGCCCGTCGCCATCGACGACTTCGCCGACGACCGCCGTCACTTTCGACGTGCCGACGTCGAGTCCCACCAGGTATCGCTCTTTTCGTGCCACTCGGTATCCTTACCCCACGCCGAAACCTGCAACACGCTGGACGCCGGGGACCTGTGTTCTCCGGCGTGTTTGTCGTGATCGACGGCCTCTCGTAGCGCAGGCCGTCGGGCAGCCCTGAACGGCTGCGCTACTGACCAGCCTCCATTGCCATCCTCCGTTCGCGGTCAGTCGCGCCGGCCGACGGTCGTGGTCGATCGGGCCGCCTTGGCCTTCACCGGCCGCACATAAATCCGATCGTCGAAACGCAAATCGACATAATCGATGTCGCTCACGCGCTCGCGTAACGCCGCTGCCACCTGGAGATACGACTCGACGCGCGGGAGAAACCGGTCCTCGCCGAGCCGGATCACCGCGGAATCGCCGGTCAGAATCACGCTCGCATCGTGCGGGTCGCTCACGTCGATCTGTGACAACCGCCGCGCGATTGACGGTTTGGCACCGAGGGCCGCGATGACATGCGCCGCGAGCTCGGCCCGCGCTGCATCGGTCGTCGTTCCGCTCCCGGCCGGCGACGTCGAGAGACCGTCGATCATCGGCAGGTCGAACTGCGCATACTGCGGCCCGTATTGATCGATGATCACGCCGTGGTCGTCGACCAGGTACATGTCGCCATTCATCCGCCCGATGCCCATCGGCCGCCGTTCCGAAATGACGATGTCGATTGTCGACGGCAGCGAGCGCCGAAGGTCCGCGTCCTGCACCCACGACGACGCGAGCAGCCGCCGGCGCCACGCGTGCAGATCGGTCCACAGCAGGCTTTCGCCCTGCAGGCCGGTCAGAATGGCGAGCACATCGCCCTGCGACAGCCGCTCGTTGCCGTGGATGACGATGCGATTGACACGCAGCACGCGCGCACGGGCGGCGATTGCCGGCGCGCGGGACACGCCGTACGCGAGGACCGCTGCCAGCGCGGCGAACTGCACCGCACGCCTGGCCAGGGCGTACCATTTCCCGCGCCTCCGTACCGGCTTCATCTGCGCGCGGCGGAACCGTCTGTCGGAGGCGAGAGCCGTCACCGGGCTCACGATGTCTCTCCTTCCGAATCGCCAGCGGCAGGGGCCGGCCGTGTTCGGCCCGCCGCGGGTTGCCGGCCCACCGCATCCGCCGCAGCGCGGCCACGGTCTGGACCATGGCCGCCGAGTGCTTCGATCAATCGCTCGGGCACGCTTCCGATCGAGCCGGCGCCGAGCGTGATGACGACATCGCCCGGCTGCGCGGTGCGAACCACGGCCGCGATCAGTTCATCGAGCGTCGGCGCCACGTCAACCGCGCCGGTGACGGTCGTGCGAATGGCCTCGGCCAGCACCTCAAGCGTCGCCCCGGCAATTGGATCCTCGCCGGCCGCGTAGATGTCTGTGAGCACCACGTGATCGGCGGCGGCGAGCGCGGGTCCGAACGCATTCAGCAACGACGCCGTGCGGGTGTAGCGATGCGGTTGGAACGCCACCACGATGCGCCGATTCAGCGTGCGCGCGGCTGCGAGCACGGCGGCGATCTCTGTCGGATGATGGCCGTAATCGTCGACAACGAGGATGCCGTTCGGCTCGCCCCGAACCTCGAACCGCCGCTCGGCGCCGCGGAAGTCGCGAAACCCTTCGACAATGCGATCGAAATCGACATCGAGCTCGAGGCCGACCGCCACGGTCGCGAGCGCGTTCAACAGGTTGTGCCGGCCGGGAACGGCGAGCGAGAGAGCGCCAAGTGTCGTGCCGGCCGCGCCGCGCACTCGCCGGATCACCGTCGCCCGGGCGCTCAGCGGGCCAAGCTCGACGTCCGTTGCCGTGAGATCGGCGCTGGCCGCGTCGAGTCCGTAGGTCGAGATGCGACGGGTGATGCGCGGCAATATCGCCATCAGGTTCGGGTCGTCAGCACACGCGATCACCGCGCCGTAGAACGGGACTTTGTTGGCGAAGTCGACGAACGCCTGCTGGAGATCGTCGAACCCGCCATAATTCTCGAGATGCTCGTGGTCGATGTTCGTAATCACCGCAATCGTCGGAAACAGTTTCAGAAACGACCGATCGCTCTCGTCGGCTTCGGCCACCATCAGCTCGCCGCTTCCGAGTCGAGCGTTGCTGCCGAACGCGCTGAGCCGCCCCCCGATGACGGCCGTCGGATCCAGGCCCGCACGCTCCAGCACCAGCGCAATCATCGACGTCGTGGTCGTCTTTCCGTGCGCCCCGGCCACCGCGATGGCGAATCGGAGGCGCATCAATTCCGCGAGCATCTCGGCCCGCGGGATCACGGGAATCTGCCGGCGCACCGCTTCCTCGACCTCGGGGTTCGACGGCTTCACGGCCGACGACGTGACCACGACATCGGCATGGCCGACATGCGCGGCGTCATGACCGGTCGTGATGCCGATGCCCAGCGTCGCGAGCCGATCGGTGATGGCCGACCGTTTCGCATCCGAGCCGCTGACCGCGTACCCCAGGTTGGCGAGCAGTTCGGCGATCCCGCTCATGCCGATGCCGCCAATCCCGATGAAATGCACGCGCCGCGTTTTCCCTAACACCCGTCCGCTCTCAGGAATGTGGAATCAGGAATTCGGAATGTGGAATGCGAATCTGGAGTGCCAGATGTTCAAACATTCCAAACAATTCCACGCGCCGAATTCCATTGCCAATCCCGAATTCCAGATTCCACATTCTAAATTCCGAATTCCTAACGCGTTCCGATCAACGCCACCGCTCGATTGACGATGACCATCGCCGCATCGGGCCGCGCGAGCGATCGCGCCGCCGCGGCCAGGCGGCGGCGGCGATCGGCGTCGCGGGCAAGGTCCAGGATCCGCTGGGCCAGCGCCGCGCCAGTCGCCTGCGGTTGCAACAGGACCTCGGCGCCACCTGCGGCGGACAGTGCCTCGGCGTTCTTCCGCTGGTGATCGTCGGTCGCGGTCGGCAACGGAATCAGAATGGCCGCCTTTCCCGCCGCCGTGATCTCCGCGAGCGTTGTCGCTCCGGCCCGGCAGACAACGACGTCGGCGCGGGCCAGTTGCCGTCCCATATCGTAGAGAAATGGTTCGACCTCGGCCTCGAGCCCCGCGCGCCGATAGGCGTCGCGCACCATGTCCACGTCTCGCTCTCCGGTCTGGTGCACCAGTCGAAGTCGAGGACTGCTCGTGGCCAGCAGCGCCGCCGCCGCCACCATGGCCACGTTGATCGCGTGCGCACCTTGAGAGCCGCCGAAGACCAGCACCTGTGTGACCGGCGCCCGATCATCGGGTGCCGGCTCCTGTCGCGGACCAACCGACGCAAGAAACTCCGGCCGGACCGGGTTGCCGCTCACGAACGCTCTCGATCCAAAGAACGGTCGCGTCGATTCGAAGGTCACGGCCGCCGAACGGACCACATGGGCCAGCAGCCGGTTCGTGAGACCCGGCACCGCGTTCTGTTCGAGCAGCATCGTCGGTACGCGCCGCAGCGCGGCGACGAGCACGACCGGGCCCGAGCTGTACCCGCCCACACCGATCACCAGATCCGGCCTGCGCCTCGACACCAGGCGCCACGCATCGGCCAACCCGAGCGGCACCAGCCACGCGCCGCGTGCGCGATCCGTGAACGACTTGCCTTTGAGACCGCCGCTTCGAATCACGTCGAGCGCAAACCCTTCGCGCGGCACCACCCGGGATTCGATCCCTCTGGCGGTGCCGGCAAATGAGATCGTCGTATCCGGAAGACGCGACAGCCATTCGCGCGCAACCGCAATCCCGGGATAGAGGTGCCCGCCCGTGCCTCCACCTGCGATGACCAGTCGGATCGTCCGCAGCGTGTGTCCTCCGGTAACTCATGCCTCGGCTGGCATCGTGTGTTGCGACACGTTCAACAGGATGCCCATGCCCACGAGATTGATCACCAGCGACGATCCGCCGGCACTGACAAAAGGCAGCGGAATCCCTTTCGTCGGCATCATGCCGAGCACGACGCTGATGTTCACGAACGCCTGAATGGCAACCATCGTCGTCAGTCCGAGGGCCAGCAAGGCGCCGAACGTGTCGGGTGCGCGCAAGGCGACGCGCAGGCCGCGCCACGTGACCACGCAAAAGCACACGAGCACGACGCTCGCGCCGGCCAGGCCGAGCTCCTCGGCGATGACCGAGTAGATGAAATCCGTATGCGGCTCGGGCAGGTAGAACAGCTTCTGCACCCCGTTCATGAGCCCTTTGCCCCAGATCCCGCCGGTTCCGACCGCGATGAGCGACTGGATAATCTGGAACCCGTCGCCAAGCGGGTCTTCCCAGGGATTCAGAAACGAGAACATGCGCCGCCGGCGATACGCCGAACCCATCACGAGAATGTAGAGAGCCGGCAGCGCGGCCAGCGCCGCGCCGGCGATGTACCGGTAGTCGAGGCCGGCCGCGAATACCATCACCGACGCGATCAGCACCAGCGACATCGACGTGCCGAAATCCGGTTCGAGCAGAATCAATCCGACGAGCGCCGTCACGACGATGCCGATCGGCAGCAGCGAGTAGGTGAGCTCGTCGATGCGGTGCATCCGCCGTTCGAGCAGCGCCGCGATGAAAAAGATGGTGGACAGCTTGGCCAGCTCCGACGGTTGAACGCCGATGCTGCCGATGCCGAACCAGCGGCGCGCATTGTTGACGGGCACCATGAAGAGGACGGCCACGAGCGCTGCGCCGACGACCCCGAGCGCCGTCCAGATGAAGACCGGCTGTCGATAGGTCCGATAGTCGATGCGCATGACGACCGCCAGCATCGCGACACCGAGCACCGCCCACATGCCCTGCTTGATCAGGAACATCGACGGCTTGCCGTAGCGCTCCAGGGTGACTACGGCAGAGGCGCTGTAGACCATGACAATCGACAGCCCGACCAGCAGGATGGTGGTCAGAAACAGCAACCGGTCCGATTTGAGCTTTCTCGCCATCAACCTCTTGAGAACATCACGATTGAACGCAGAGGTCGCAAAGGACGCAAAGTAAGACAGGATTTCTTTGCGGCCTTCGCGCTTGCCAGGCCGTAGCTCGCTCGAGTCCCGTCGAGCGAAGGTTGGGCCTTTGCGTTCCACGGCGCCGTTGGTTAGTCGGACACGCTCCTAGCCGGCTGAACCAAACTTCTGCCAACAGTTGAAGCGCCGGCGGATTACGATATGGGCGCCGGCGGATTACGACGTCGTGAGCGGCCAGCAGTCATCAGCCGGTCGGGCGAAGGCACCAGCTTCACAGGCCGGGGCAGGCCTGTGTTCCCAGCAGCCAGTCCTTCACCGCTGAACCGACTGACGACTGCTCACCGCTCACGAACGAAAGAGTTCCGACACTTTCTCGACCTCTTCCTTGAACCTGCGGCCCCGCTCGGCGTAGTCGCGAAACATGTCGAAGCTCGCGCACGCGGGCGCCAGCAACACCACGCCGGCCGGCTGCGCCAGTTCGTACCCGAGGCGCACGGCCTCGTCGAGCGATTCGCTTTCATGCACGACCACCACGTCACCGAACGCTTCTCGCAGGAGCGGTCTGGCTTCCCCAATCGCGACGACGGCTTTTGCCCGCGCGGCCAGTGCCAGCCGCAGCAGCCCGAGATCGCCGCCCTTGAACCGGCCTCCCATGATCGGGACCAGATCGCGATCGAAGCTCTCGATGGACCGCAACGCAGCCTCGACGTTCGTGGCTTTCGAGTCGTTCACGAACCGGACGCCGCGCAGCTCGCCGACCAGCTCCATCGCGTGCTCGAGGCCCCGGAACGATTCCACCGCCGCGGTCATGGCCGCGGGCGCCGCGCCCACAATCGCACCGACCGTCGCCGCCGCCATCACGTCGTTCACCAGATGCGGGCCGAGCAGGTGGATCGCTCCTAACGGAACGAGCCGCTCCACCCGATCCTCCTGTCGATCGACAATCCACCCCTCGTGAACGACGGTGCCGGACGGCACCGGCCGCTGGCGCGCGAACAGATGCTGCGCCGCGCGTCCGCGCCGCGCCAGGTCGAGCACCGCCGGATCGTCCGCGTTGATGACCGCCCAATCGGACGGCTCCTGGTTCTCGAAAATCCGCGCCTTCGCCGCGGCGTACGTCTCGATGGTTGGGTGCCGATCGAGATGATCCGGCGAGAAGTTCAGCATCACCGCGATCCACGGGTGAAACGTGTCGATCTGCTCCAGTTGAAAGCTGCTGGTCTCGACGATGTGCAGCGTCTCGGGGGTGGAGTCGGACACCTGCGCGCTGAGCGGCGCGCCGATGTTGCCGCCGACGCTCACTCTGAATCCGGCGGTCTCGAGCATGCGTCCGGTCAATGCGGTGGTCGTCGATTTGCCTTTGGTCCCGGTGATGGCGATGACGCGCCCCAGAAGCCAGCGGTACGCGAGCTCGATTTCGCCGATCACCGGCACGCCGTTGCGTCGCGCCGCGAGAACGGCCGGCTGCTCCGGCGGCACGCCCGGACTCAGCACCACCAGGTCGGCACCGGCGAACGTCTGCGTCCGATGACCGCCCAGCTCCAGCCGCACGCCAAGGTCTTCGAGCGGTGTCGCTTCGGGCGCCTCTGCGCGCGTGTCGGACAGCGTCACGTGAGCGCCGCG
>QHWF01000029.1 GCA_003222455.1 Acidobacteriota bacterium | reverse complement strand
TCAACAGCCTGATCACCAACTTTCTCGAAGGGTTTCGCTGAATGACGGCGATTTGCACACCTGTTTTGCACAGCGGCTGAGGAAGGATGTGAATAAGCATCTCAGCTAATGCAAGCTGTGGAAAATGCGTTCATCCGAGTCAAGTTTTTTGCACACCCTAACTATCTCATTCGCAAGAACTAACGGGGCGCCTTCACTTTTCAACACCCACTCCTCTCCTATATACTTTCATATTCTCGAATCTCTCCTTTTTCATCAGGGGATCGCGGTTCAAACCGCTTTTTCGAGGTCAGCACAGCCATGGAACTTGTCGTCCGCAAGAACGACCTTCTGCGAGAACTGCAGCTCTTTCAGGGTATCGTCGAGCGAAAAAACACGATCCCTATCCTGGCCAATGTGCTGATGGAGGCGAAGGGCGATGAGGTGAGGTTCCTGGCGACGGATCTCGAAGTCGGATTGCGCAGTAAATGTGCCGCGTCGGTTGCCAAAAGCGGTTCGTTGACGCTGCCGGCGAAAAAGTTTTTCGAGATCGTCAAGTCGCTTCCGGAAACCGACATCCGAATTGAGGAAGACAAGGGCGGGGTCAAGGTGGCGGCCGATCGGTTCGACTCGCGGATGCAGACACTGCCGCGTGAGGATTTTCCGACGCTGCCGGAGAGCGGCGCGCCGGGAACGTCGTCGCCGAAAGCCACCTTGTCACGGACTGCCCTGAGGGACATGGTTGCCAAAACGCAGTTTGCGATCACCGGGGAAGATACGCGCTACTTTCTCAATGGTGCGCTCTTCGTGCTGAAGCCCGATGTCATGAGCCTGGTGGCAACCGACGGGCATCGTCTCGCACTGGTCAGCGTGAGCCGCGACGGCGGTGCGGCGGCGGCCGGCGAACGGGACGAGGTCAAGGCGATCCTGCCCAAGAAAACGCTGAGCGAATTGACACGCCTGCTCCAGGACGGCGATCAGGACATTCAATACGAGCGCGGCGAGAACCATCTGTTCTTCGACGTCGGCGGCCGGCTCCTGATTTCCAGGATGATCGACGGGCAGTTTCCGGCCTACGAGCGTGTCATTCCGAAGGGCAACGACAAGCGGATCGAGTTCGAGCGCGATCGGCTCACGAGCGCGGTGCGGCGGGTCGCGCTGCTCTCGAACGAGCGCTCACGCGCGGTGAAGGTGCTCATCGAGCCCGGCAAGGTGGACGTGACGTCCAGCAGTCCCGATGTCGGTGAAGCGCGGGAAACGCTGCCGGTCGAGTACAGCGGCGCGCCCATGCAGATCTGCTTCAACGCGCAGTATGTGCTGGAGTTCCTGGGCGCTGTCAGCACCGACGTCGTGTCGCTCGAGCTCAAGGACGAAGTCAGCCAGGCCGTGATGCGGCCGGTCGGCGCAGAGGGCTACGACTACACGTACGTGATCATGCCGATGCGAGTGTGATGCGACATACCGGTTCCGATCAGGATCAGCAGTCCGCGCAGTCTCAAACCGCCGACATGCCCGCAGGCAGCAATGGCCGTGTCGCGGTCGGGCAGGATAAGGACGCCGCGGAACAGCATCAAGGTGGAGAGGCGCCCCCGTCCGGAGGGGACGATCGCGGCGATGTCACCCGCGGGATCCCGAGCGACGAGAGCGACTATTCAGCGGACAAGATCAAGGTTCTCGAGGGACTCGAGGCGGTCCGCAAACGGCCGGCGATGTACATCGGCTCGACGGGGCAGTCGGGCCTCCATCATCTCGTCTACGAGGTCGTCGACAACTCGATTGATGAAGCGCTCGCCGGCTTCTGCGATCAGGTGAACGTCACCATCCACATCGACGGATCGGTCACCGTGGTCGACAACGGCCGCGGGATTCCCGTCGATCGTCATGCCAGCGGCAAGTCGGCCGCCGAAGTCGTGCTCACGGTCCTCCACTCCGGCGGCAAGTTCGACAACCAGAGCTACAAGGTGTCTGGCGGTCTCCACGGCGTCGGCGTCTCCGTCGTGAACGCGCTGTCGGAAACGCTCGATCTGGAAATCTGGCGCAACGGGCAGGTGTATCAGCAAAGCTACGTGCGCGGCGATCCCGCCGGCGAGCTCGAGATCACCGGAACCACCAAACGCCGCGGCACGAAGGTCACCTTCAAGCCAGACGCGCAGATTTTCGAGACGCTGGTGTTCAGCTTCGACACGCTCGCGCAGCGGCTGCGCGAGCTCGCGTTCCTGAATGGCGGCATTCAGATCACGCTGGACGACGAGCGCGACGGCAAGAGCCACAAGTTTCGCTACGAGGGCGGCATCGTCTCGTTCGTCACGCATTTGAACAAGAACAAGACCGCCGTCAACGAAAAGCCGATCTACATGCGTGGCGAGAAGGACGGCACCGACGCCGAGATGGCGCTGCAGTGGAACGACGGCTACGCGGAAACCATCTACACGTTCGCGAACAACATCAACACGCAGGAAGGCGGCACGCACCTCTCGGGATTTCGTTCGGCCTTGACCCGGACCATCAATTTCTACGCCACCAAGAACAATCTCGCGAAAGACCTGAAAGAGAGCGTCACTGGCGACGACATCCGCGAAGGTCTCACGGCCGTCATCAGCGTCAAGATTCAGAATCCGCAGTTCGAGGGGCAGACGAAGACGAAGCTCGGGAACACCGAGGTCAAGGGCATCGTCGAGGCCATCCTCAACGACAAGCTCGGGGCGTACCTCGAAGAGAACCCCGCGGTGGCGCGGCGCATCGTGGGAAAGGCAATCGACGCGGCCCGCGCGCGCGAGGCGGCGCGCAAAGCGCGGGATCTGGTTCGCCGCAAAGGCGCGCTCGACGGCAGCTCGCTGCCGGGGAAGCTGGCCGATTGCCAGGAGCGCGATCCGGCGCAGAGCGAGCTGTACATCGTCGAGGGCGAGTCGGCCGGCGGGTCGGCCAAGCAGGGCCGCGATCGGCGGTTCCAGGCCATCCTGCCGCTGAAGGGCAAGATCCTGAACGTCGAGAAGGCGCGCTTCGACAAGATGCTCGGCAGCGACGAAATCAAGACGATGATCGCGGCGCTCGGCTGCGGCATCGGCGCGGAAGACTTCGACCTCGAGAAGCTGCGCTACCATCGCATCATCATCATGACCGACGCGGACGTGGACGGTTCCCACATCCGCACGCTGCTGCTGACGTTCTTTTATCGCCAGCTGCCGAAGGTGATCGAGAGCGGCTACATCTACATTGCGCAGCCGCCGCTGTTCCGGGTGAAACGGGGCAAGAGCGAAACCTACATCAAGGACGAGCGCGACCTCGAGAGCTATCTGATCAAGCGCGCGGCCGAAGCGCGCGTCGTCCGGATTCCGTCGACGAACGCGGAAATCGCCGGCGGCGAGCTCGAGAAACTGCTGCACAAGATGATCGCGCACCAGAAGTTTCTTCAGGTCGTCGAACGCCGCGGTCACCCGCGTGAAATTGTCGAAGCGCTCGTCGCCGCCGGCGCCGATCGCGAGTACTTCGCCGACAAGGACAAACTCGAGGGCCTGTCGCGCACGCTGACCGTACCGGCGCGGACCGTCGCGGTGCAACGCGACGAAGAGCACAATCGCTATCTGCTGCAGGTGGAGGATCGGTCGAGCGGGTATCCCCGCCACCACACGATCGGCGTCGATTTCGTCACCGCGGCCGAGTACCGGACGCTGCTCGCGAACCACCGCGACATCCCGCCGTTCAACGGCGGCGTCATCGTGTCGGGCGTCGGCGCCGACGACAGCGCCGACGAGGCCGAGGTCCCGAGCGCCGCGAGCGACGGGACGGCCATTGGCGGCGCGCCCGCCGACGAAGCGACCCGGCTCGCGGCGGAGCCAAAAGACCGCCAGCGCAAGGCGGCCAGGGAAAAGATCGCGGACGTTCGTCTCGGCTCGCTCGACGAGCTCGTCGAGTTCTTCATCGCCTCGGGCAAGAAGGGCATCGCGATCAATCGCTACAAGGGACTCGGCGAAATGAACCCGGATCAACTCTGGGCCACCACGATGGATCCCGGCGTCCGGACGCTGCTGCAGGTCCGCGCCGAAGATCACACCGAAGCCGATCTGATGTTCACGACGCTGATGGGCGACCAGGTGGAGCCCCGGCGCAGATTCATCGAAGACAACGCGCTGGACGTGAAGAACCTGGACGTCTGACGGACGGAGAAGAACGCCAAGGCCGCTAAGGCCGCAAAGCGGCCATTTGATCTCCGCCGCTCGCAGCCTGTGAAATCCTGAACGGAAACCTTTGCGAACTTGGCGGCCTTTGCGTTCATTCGTGAGGTCCAATGGCCGATCCGAATCCGAGGCATCACCCGGTCAACATCGAAGACGAAATGAAGCGTTCGTACATGGATTACGCCATGAGCGTAATCATCGGACGAGCGCTGCCCGACATCCGCGACGGGCTGAAGCCGGCGCATCGCCGTGTGTTATACGGCATGAAGACGATGGGCCTGTCGCCGACGCGCGGCTATCGCAAGTGCGCGAAGATCGTCGGCGAGGTGATGGGAAATTTTCACCCGCACGGCGACGCGTCCATCTACGACACGCTCGTGCGGCTGGCGCAGGAATTCAACATGCGCTATCCCCTGGTCGACGGCCAGGGGAACTTCGGCTCCGTCGACGGCGATCCGCCCGCGGCGATGCGATATACCGAGGCGCGGCTGCAATCGATTGGCGACGACATGATGACGGATCTCGACAAGGAGACCGTCGACTTCGCGCCCAACTACGACGAGACCACCGAAGAGCCGACCGTCCTTCCCGCGCCGTTCCCGAACCTGCTCGTGAACGGATCGTCCGGGATCGCGGTCGGGATGGCGACCAACGTGCCGCCGCACAACCTGCGTGAAGTGGTCGATGCCTGCATCTGGCTCGTCGAGAACACCCACCTGCGTCCCGCCGACAGCGACGAGGCGGCCCCGGCCCGCGGCGAAAAGCTCAAACAGCTGATCAAATTGATCCCCGGCCCCGATTTTCCGACCGCCGGGTTCATCATCGGCCGCAGCGGCATCCTCCAGGCGTACACCACCGGACGCGGGTCGATCCAGATGCGCGCGCGCTCGACGATCGAGACGAACAAGAAGGGCGACCGCATCGCGATCGTCATCACCGAAATACCGTATCAGGTCAACAAAAAGACGCTCCTCGAGCGGATCGCGGATCTGGTCCGCGAAAAAGTCATCGACGGCATCTCGGATCTGCGCGACGAATCGGATCGCGAGGGGATGCGGATTGTCATCGAGCTGAAACGCGGCGAGGTGGCCGAGGTCATCCTCAACAATCTCTACAAGCACACGCAGCTCCAGTCGAATTTCGGCGTCATCATGCTCGCCATTGTCGGCGGCCGGCCGAAGGTGCTGAACCTGCTCGAGCTCGTCGAGACCTTCGTCGGGTTCCGGCGCGAAATCGTCCGCCGCCGCACCGACTTCGAGCTGCGAAAGGCGGAAGCCCGCTACCACCTCCTCGAAGGGCTGAAGATCGCGCTCGATCACCTCGACGAGGTGATCAAGCTGATTCGCGGGTCGAAGACCGTCCCCGAGGCGCGCGACGGCCTGACCACGAACTTCGGCCTCACGCTGGTGCAGGCGCAGGCCATCCTCGACATGCAGCTGCAGCGGCTCACCGGCCTGGAGCGCCAGAAAATCCTCGACGAGCTCGCCGAGCTGTTGAAAACCATCGAACGCCTGCGCGCCATCCTCAACAGCGATCGCCTGCTGATGCAGATGATCATCGACGAGTTGAAGCAGGTCCGCGAGCAGTACGGCGACGATCGGCGCACGGAGATCATCGACGAGTCGGGCGAATTGAGCGTCGAAGACCTGATCGCCGACGAGGACATGGCGATCACGGTCAGCAACACCGGCTACATCAAGCGCACGCCGATCTCCACCTACCGCAATCAGCGTCGGGGTGGGAAAGGTCGCATCGGGATGCGCACCCGTGAAGAGGACTTCGTCAGCCATCTGTTCGTTGCGTCGAGCCACGCGTACATCATGATTTTCTCGGACCGCGGCCGGGCGTACTGGCTGAAGGTCCACGAGATTCCGGACGTCGGGCCGGGCGGGAAAGGCAAGGCGATTGCCAATCTGGTATCGCTCGAAGACGGCGAGAAGATTGCCGCGATGCTGGCGGTGAAGGAATTCGCCGAGGACAAGTTCATCGTGATGGGCACGCGGCGCGGCGTCGTCAAGAAAACCGCGCTGTCGGCCTTCAGCAACCCGCGGGCGGGCGGCATCATCGCGATGGGCGTCGAGGAGGGCGATGCCGTGATCGCGGTCCAGGTGACCGACGGCGCCGGCCAGGTTTTCATCGGCACCCGGAACGGGATGGCGATCCGATTCGAAGAAACCGACGTGCGTCCCATGGGCCGGGTCGCCTACGGTGTTCGCGGTATCTCCTTGCGAGACGACGACTACGTCGTGGCCATGGAGGTGGTCCACCCCGGCGGCACCCTCCTGACGGTCACCGAAGGCGGCGTCGGCAAGCGGACCGAGATCGACGAATATCGCGTGCAGTCCCGCGGCGGCGTCGGTATCATCAACATCGCGACGACGGAGCGGAACGGCCTGGTGGTCGGTGTCGCCTACGTCCAGCAAGGCGATGAACTGCTGCTCATCACCCAGCAGGGCATGATCATCCGAATGCCGACCAACGACGTGCGCGCGATTGGCCGCGCCACGCAGGGCGTGAAGCTCATCGACATCGAAGAAGGCGACAAGGTCGTTTCCATCGCCCGGCTCGTCGAGAAGGAAGAAGAGGAACCGTAATGGGTGTTGAGATTGCAGATTGCAGATTGTAGATTTCAGATTTCGATCGGCGATTTCGATCGGCAATTCCGGTCGGCAATTCCGATCGCCAATCTGAATTCTGTAATTTGTAATCTACAATCTGATATCTCATGATCACACAGGAGGTGCGGAATGTCCCGGCCACGACTGAGCTCCACAAGTCTGTTCGCCATTTCGCTCAGCGCGCTCGCGCTCGCCGCGGCCGCCTGCTCCGGCCATCCCGAGCAGCCCATCCTCAACCAATTCTTCACGGCGTCACGACTCCGCGACAACACGTCCTTGAACAACATCACCATGGTGTCCTTCGAGCCGCGTACCCAGGGCACGGTCACCACGTTCGATATCGTGACCGTCACCCCGGAACAGCGAAAGACGCTGCCCCTCAAAGCGCTCGCCCAGGCGCACAACGCCGCCAAGGCCGACGATGCCGCGTTCACGAAGCGGAAGGAGGCGTATCAGAACGAGAACCTCGAGGCGATTCAGCGGGTGTTGAAGGCCGACCGGGAGAAGACGCGGCTCAAGGGAAAGGACGTGGAGGTCCAGGCAACGTGGTCGAAAATCGTTCAGGACGGCGTGGCGGTCTCCAGGAAAGTGTCCGAGGCCAGACGCAAGCTCGCGGGCGAGAGCAGTGTCGTGGATTTGAGCATCAACGGCGGCAGCAATTCACCCGTCGATATCACCAAATACGACGGTGAGCTGGTCTCGAAAGACGTCACGATCTCGGCGACCGTCAGGCTGCCGAGCGGGGAGACGGCACAAAAGACATTCGTCGTGACCATGCAGCGGGCCGTCTTGAAAGGGGATCGCGAATTGACGGGCCGCTGGATTATCGCGGGGATAAAAGACGCGGGGTCGCCGGCCGGGAAGACGTCCTAACGCGAAGGACACAAAGGATACAAAGGACGCAAACACGGGTCACGCAAGCTCCAGCCGTGCGTATTTCGCGCGCAGCGTCTTGACGCCCACCGCGTTGAAGCGGACCACGAGCTTGGTGTCGTTGTCCACGGGTTCGACGCTGATGACGCTGCCGACGCCGAACTGCGGATGCCGGACGCGCATGCCCGCACGAAGCGCCAGCAGGCCGGCCGACTGATCCTCGTCCTCGTACGCATATGTCGCGGCCTCTTCCCGCACGCGTCCTCCCCGGCGGCCGCCGCGCCCGTACGGGTTGGTCCGGAATTCGTAGTGTGGAAAGTGTCCCTGATAGGCCCCTGGCGAGAATGACGGCGCGATGCGGTCGAGCAGCTCGGCGGGGACCTCGTCGATGAACCGCGACGGCTTACTAGACTGATACTCGCCGAAGACGCGGCGGCGTGCGGCCCCTGTCAGCACGAGGCGCGAACGCGCCCGGGTCATGCCGACGTAGCAGAGGCGGCGTTCCTCTTCGAGCTCGGCTTCGTCGTCAGACGACCGCGAATGCGGGAAGAGGCCTTCCTCGAGGCCGGCGATGACCACGACGGGGAACTCGAGCCCTTTGGCGCTGTGCAGCGTCATCAGCCACACGCGGGCATCCCTGGACCCTTGTTCCTCGTCCACGTCTGACAGCAACGAGAGGCGGTCGACGAACCCGCCCAGCGACGGCTCGGCCTCGCGGCTCTCGTATTCGCGTGCCGCCGACACCAGCTCTGCGAGGTTTTCGATGCGGCCCTCGGCATCCTCGCTGCGCTCTTCCCGCAGGTCTTTCACATAGCCGCTCTGGTCCAGCATCTTCCCGATGGCGATCGACGCCGGCTCGCGACGGGCCATGTCGGTGAGATTTACGATCAGGTCGCGAAACACGGCGAGCGAAGCCGCGGCGCGAGGCGGAAAGGCCCGGTCCTCCAGACCGCGGACAATGCGCGCCCACAGCGAGTTTGCGGAGACCGCCGGCTGCAGGCCCGTGGACAGCAGCGGCAGATCGGCGTCGGCGTGCGGCGCGACCTTTTCGATGGCTTCCATCACGCCCTTGCCGATGCCGCGCGCAGGCGTGTTGATGACGCGCCGCAGGCTCACGTCGTCGTGCGGGTTGATGACCAGCCGCATGTACGCGAGCGCGTCCTTGATTTCGCGGCGCTCGTAGAAACGGACGCCGCCGACAACCTTGTAGGCGACGCCCTCGCGCATGAGCGCGTCTTCAATCGTGCGCGACTGCGCGTTCGTGCGATACAGCACCGCGACGGTCGCCTCGACGTCGTCGGCGAGGGCGGCGCGGGCGGTGCGTGTGATGTAGTCGGCCTCTTCGAGCTCGTCGGTGCCGCGAAAATACACGATCCGATCGCCACCCTTGCGGTCGGTCCACAGATGTTTATCTTTACGGTTCTGGTTCTGACGGATGACGCCCGACGCCGCATCGAGGATGATCTGTGTCGAACGGTAGTTGCGTTCGAGCTTGACGATCCGGGCCTCGGGAAAATCGCGCTCGAAATCGAGGATGTTGCGCAGGTCGGCGCCGCGCCACTTGTAGATGGACTGGTCGGGATCGCCGACGACGCAGAGATTGCGGTGGACGTCCGCCAGGCTCCGGATCAACAGGTACTGCGGCCGATTCGTGTCCTGGTACTCGTCGACCATGACGAACCGGAACTGCTCGGCGTACTTCGTCCGGACCCGTTCCGACTGCTGGAACAGGTCGACCGTCTTCAGCAGCAGGTCGTCGAAATCGAGCGCGTTGCTGCCGGTGAGCGCGGTCGCGTAGCGCGCGTATACCTTCGCGAACTGCTCGTCCCGTGGATTCCAGGCCGCGGTCGCGATCGTTTGCGGCGTTTCCATCAGGTTCTTCGCCTGGCTGATCCGCGCCAGCGCGACACGCGGCTGCATGAACGAGTCGTCGATGTGCAGCTCCTTCAGCGCCTGCTTGACGACGGTGACCTGATCCGACGAGTCGTAGATGACGAACTCGCGCGACAGGCCAATCGCCGGTCCCTCCCGCCGCAGCAGCCGCGCGCAGAGCGAATGAAAGGTCGAGACCCACATGCGGCTGCAATCGGCGCCGAGGAGCGCTTCGACGCGCGCGCGCTTGGTGAACGTGACGGCGAGCACTTCGGCAGGCTGGGCGTGGCCATCGCCCACGAGGTGCGCCACACGGCTGGTGATGACGCGCGTCTTACCGGAACCCGCGCCTGCGAGGATGAGGAGCGGCCCGGCGATTTGGAGCACCGCTTCGCGCTGCTCCGGGTTCAACGTGTCGAGGAAATGCATTTCGGTGGAGCCTGGCGCAGGGACGAAACGGAGAGGACGGTGGAAACGGTATTACACAGAGACGCAGAGAA